>JAHEMX010000319.1 GCA_024643445.1 Desulfobulbaceae bacterium
TCTTCAATGAGCAGTGAAGCGATATGGTCGAGGCAGGACTCAAAAAGTCTTTCCTTGTTTTCTGACATGAGAACCTTTCGGATCCAGACCCTCATACCTTCGGAACCGTCCAGATTTTCGTTGTCATTTTTCGGGGTCTGCCCTGAAGAGTGAAAGATGATGTCATCAGGCCCAAGAGGAGCACCCCTGTTAAAGATAAGCGATCTTTTCAACGTATTTGACAGCTCCCGAATATTCCCGGGCCAGTCATATTCCGTGATTTTCTGAATGGCTGCCGCGGTAATACTGGGATTGGCAAGCGACATCTCTTTTGCAAGCCTGGCCAGTAAATAGTGGGACAAAGTAACGATATCGCTCTGACGTTCCCTGAGCGGAGGCAGGGTTATGGTAACCACCCGGAGCCGATAGTAGAGATCTTCCCTGAAGTTCCCCGCGGCAACGGCGGTCTCGAGGTTACGGTTTGTTGCTGCAAGGATCCGGACATCCACCTCTATCGGCTCTTTTCCCCCGAGCCTCTCAATACTGTTTTCCTGCAGCAGCCGCAAAAACTTCGCCTGGATACTCAGCGGCATATCCCCGATTTCATCGAGGAAAACGGTGCCGCCGCGAGCCTGTTCTATCTTTCCGACGCGCCGGTGCACCGCTCCGGTAAAGGTCCCTTTCTCATAACCGAACAGTTCACTCTCCAGCAGCGTTTCAGGAATTGCCACGCAATTGATTACCACGAAGGGTTTGTCAACCCGCAGGGAATGGTTGTAAATAGCCCTCGACACCAGTTCCTTCCCGGTTCCCGACTCCCCCCGGATGAGAACCGTGGCATCCGTCGATGACACCCTGCCGATAGCTTTATAGACATTGAGCATCTGGCTGCTGTTTCCAACGAGAGCATCCCGGTCCGAAAGTGACTCGAGGTCAGGGTTGAGATCGACCGGCGAAGACATGCAGCGGCCCGCGACCAGCGCCTTGCCGATGAGCTCCAGCATTTGCGGGACGTCGAAAGGTTTGTAGATGTAATCGTATGCTCCTTTCTTGATCGCCCCTATCGCCGTCTCGGTGCTTCCATAGGCGGTAATGATAATAACCGGCAGTTTTGGAAAGAGATCATGCAGCGTTTCAAAAACCTCTATACCGCTGAGATCGGGGAGCCTGATATCAAGGATTACCAGGTCGGGCCTCATCGATTTAACCAGCTCGATTCCTTCCCGTCCACTATGAGCGCACCCCGTTTTATAGCCGTCCTGTGACAGGATTTTAGTAAAGCTGAGACACAGTTGCTGATCATCATCAATAATTACTATCAGGCTCATGCTCATTCCTTTTTACCGGCAACTTGATTTTAAATTCAGCACCCTGACCAATCGACGAGGAAATGATCAGTTTACCGCTGTGCTCACGGACAATCCTGGCGACAATGCTCAAGCCGAGGCCTGACCCGTCATCCTTGGTTGTAAAAAAAGGGGTCGTGATTTTATGGATGACTTCCTCCGATATTCCGGGCCCGCTGTCCCTGAGCGTGATAACCGCAACCTCTCCCATGTCCGGGTCCTGCTCACGGGTCTCGAAAATATAAATCCTGCCACCTGTCGCCATCGCCTCACAGGAATTGGTGATCAGGTTAACCAGAACTTCCTTTATCCGGTCAGAATCCACGGTAACCAGCGGAAGATCGGGATTGTGATCATAGATGAGCTCTACGCCGTATTGCTTGAGCCGGTACTCCAGCAGGGTAATAACAGAGGAGATCAGACGTCCCAATCGACAGGCGGCAAGCTTGAGCTTTGGCGGCCGGGCAAACTCCAGGAAATTCTGGACAATCTTGTCTATCCTGCCGATTTCATCAGAAATAACCGTCAGGTCTTCATTTTGTGCATCACTCAGGTCCAGAGAACGGGCCAGGGAAAACATCCTCATTTTTATTGAGGTGAACGGGTTTCTAATGGTGTGGGCTACTCCCGCCGCCAATTCTCCGACCATGGCCATTCGTTCAACCTGCAGCAGGTGCTTGCGGCTCTTCTCCAGTTCATCATGCGTATCACCGATATCCCTCATCATACCATCGAGTGAATGTTTCAGTGAAACAACCTCGTCCAGGGAACTCTCACTGGGCGAGCTTCCCGTTTCAATGGCGAGCCCGCGCAGCGGCCCGAGAATCTGCGTATAGAGAACAAAAACCAGCAGACCGCAGAAAGTCATGAACAGGAGGATGACGCAAAAGGCAACGAGCCGGAATTGCCGGGAACGCTGCTGACTTTTTTTCTCGGCCGCCTGAATACCCTGCCACTGCTCCTGACTGAACGTGCGACAGAGCTGAAGCAGGCCGAAGAAAACATCTCTTGTCTTTTCATGATAGCTGGAAATACTCTGCTGAGGAATGGCATTGGCTTTATAATTTTCAATAGCCAGGTCTTTTGCCTCTATATAGCGGTTGTACTGATGTCCAATAAGATCGACGGTCTCTTTTTGTCTTTTGCTGAGTTCCAGTGACAAGGCCCGCTCCAGGCTTTGCTTGAAAAGCTGACGATATTGACCAAGGGAGTTGAGCCATTTACCCTCGCCATCGACAAAATAATAGGTCAGAAAGCCTTTCTGGTTGGCCAGCGCAAGTTCCATATCCTGAGCCGCCTTATAGAGAATCAGTTCTTTGTTCACCAGCGCACCGAATGTAGTATCAATCTGAATCGTATACCACAGCATGCCGGCACTGCCGATCATTGCTAATGCAGCTATTGTGGCCAGAATGCAAACGATTTTGGTTCTGAGGCTCAAGGACAGCAACATTGCGGACCACCTTGCAGCCTGGCTGACTGGTTAAGGCTTGTCATTCTTTCCTGTCTATCACCGTTTTTTTTCGTAAAAACGTTTGAATCGTCAATAACGGATAACGATTATGCACAAGTCATGCCGCGGCATGTTCCAGTTACCCTTTTTCCCCGCAGCCGATCGAAAAATCAACGTAAACCGTTTCCCGGGACTGTTTTGTGATGCCCACCAATAAAGAACCTTCCTGACCATACCCCGAGTACCGGCACGAAAGCGTCAGGCAGGGAAGGCGTTACTGTCAGAATTTTGTGCATGCTGTAAAAAATCCTGACACCGTCTGCAACGTCTTCAGCGAAGAGGCTGGTTCACGCTCTCTGCTTGAATACTTAAGATATTGTTATGAATATGTAAATTAGTTTCTTATCTTTTTTTCCCCGGCACCGATCCGGATGGCACGCCTGTTGCCTATCTCTAGGTGAGATCATGAGATCCGCGGGAGAAGGCAACGAGAGCGCCCGCCGCTACGGGATCTTCGCTTGGCCACAAACTATATTGGAATCTATTGAGAACAGCAACATAACAAGGGAGCACACACATGGGTCAGTACAATCTGAATCGTATCTTGAGCCCCCGGAAGATTGCGGTAGTAGGAGCCAGTGAGAGCACCGGCACGATAGGAAACGCATTGATGGGAAATCTTCTGGCTGGGGGATTTCCCGGTGAACTGCTGCCGGTAAATCCGAAATATGGCAACATTCATGGCCGTATTGCCTACCGTTCGGTGCAGGATCTGGAGACCGGTATCGATCTGGCAATAATTGCCACCCCTATCCAGACCGTGCCTGAGCTCATCGGAGAGTGCATCAAGAAGGAGATAGGCGGGGCAATCGTCATTTCCGCCGGAGGCAAGGAATCAGGCGCCGAGGGGCTCAGGATTGAAGACGAAATACGCAAGGCAGCACTGCCCGCAGGGTTTCGCATCATCGGCCCCAATTGTTTCGGCGTGATCCGACCCGGTGGAAAACTTAATGCCACCTTTGCAGACGGGATGGTTCAGCCGGGAAACCTGGCCTTCGTTTCTCAGAGCGGCGGTGTCTGTTCCGCCATTCTTGATCTGGCCCTCAAAGAACATATCGGCTTCAGTCATTTTGTCAGTATCGGTTCCATGCTGGATGTGGATTTTGGCGATATGATTGATTATCTCGGTAATGACTATTCGGTGAAAAGCATCCTTCTCTATATCGAACATATAACAAATATCAGAAAATTCATGAGCGCCGCCCGCGCGGTATCGCGGGTGAAACCCATTATTGTGCTGAAGGCCGGCAGGAGTCCGGCCGGAGCCAGGGCCGCGGCATCCCACACCGGGGCAATGGTCGGGGAGGATGACATCTATGATGCGGCCTTCAAGCGGGCCGGTATCGTCCGGGTCGATACTATCCAGGAACTCTTTGACTGTGCCGAACTGCTGGCCAAACAACCCCGGCCGCGCGGCGCACGCCTGGCCATCATCACCAATGGCGGAGGTCCCGGGGTCATGGCGGCAGATTTCCTGGCCCGCAATGGGCATGAGCCTGCTCCGCTGCAAGCAAAAACGTGTGCCGATCTCGATGCCATCCTGCCGTCCTGCTGGAGCCACAATAACCCTATTGATCTGCTCGGTGATAGCTCTCCCGAACGGTTTCGAAACGTTATGGAGATTTGCCTGCGCACCGATGAATTTGACGGCATCCTGGTAATTCTGGCACCACAGGCCATGAACGCACCGCTGGCAGTCGCCGAAGCGCTTACCGGTGTAATGCAGGACAATAAATTGCCGGTACTTACCTGCTGGATGGGCGGCAAGAGCATCGAGCAGACCATGAAATACCTCAATGATGCCGGGTTTCCCACCTTTGATACACCCGAGCGGGCAATCCAGACCTTTTTGCACGTGGTTTCCTTCGCCAAAAACCAGGAATTGCTTCTGGAGGTGGTGCCGAAACTGACGAGAGAGGTGGTTATCGACCGGAACATGGTGCAAACATTTCAGTCCACCTTTTCTGAGGACGGCTTTCTTCCTGAACATGCTGTCCGGCAGCTCCTGAGCGCCTACGGACTGCCTGTTATCCGCACCGAGACAGCCGGCAGTTCAGAAGCGGCCTCCCTGGCCAGCCGGAGTATCGGCTACCCGGTAGCAATGAAGCTTAATGCTATTGATATCATTCATAAAACAGAAGTTGGAGGGGTATTTCTCGATCTGCGTACCGACAGGGATGTCCGCAGTGCCTTCCAAGCGATCATGCAAAGCGC
>JAHEMX010000320.1 GCA_024643445.1 Desulfobulbaceae bacterium
TGCCATATCCCTGTTTGAGATACGACTGGTTTGGTATTCCCGGGAGTTAAGGTTATACGATTTTTATTTTTATTTTTCAACCAAACCGGTAAACTATTATATGGCGGTCAACCAGTGAGCCCACTTCACCCAGGCCGCAACCGGAAAAAGTTGACCATCATCGTTTCATCCTTTACGTCGGCAATGCTTGCTGCCGCAAACTGATTACATGGTCGAACCTCTTTTATCCCCCGATCCTGGTGACCGCAGTTCTTCCGGACCCCTGCTCGAAGAAGATGAACTTATTGCCATTGTTGATGATTCTCCGGAAGTAACAAATCTGCTCCAGGCCTACCTGAGCAATCAGGGTCTTCGCTCGGTCTCTGCCGGTTCCAAATCCGAATTGCTCCAAATTCTGCAAACCTGCACTGTTGCTGTCGTGCTCCTTGATATGAGTCTTCCCGAGCACAACGGCTATGCGGTTATTACCGAACTTGCCCAGAGTTATCCCGACCTCGGAATCATCATGGTGACCGGCCGCACCGATCTTCAGGTCGCCCTCGACTGTCTCCGCCGGGGTGCGGATGATTACCTGACAAAACCGATTAATGTTGAACAGTTTTACCATACCGTTTCACAGACACTGAAGAAGCGAAGGCTGGCCATAGACAACCGGCTCTACCAGCAGGAACTGTTAGCTACTACCCTCCGGACGCAATTCCTGCACCATCTCAATCTGAAGATGAACAGTGCCTACCTGGATGTACTGGAACTTGAAAATGTGCTGCATACCATCCTGATCGGCATAACATCGAATGAAGGTCTGCGCTTTAACCGGGCCTTTCTGGCCCTCTTTGACGAAAAGGAATCCATGCTCCGGGGCAGGCTTGCCATTGGACCGGACAGCATTGAAGATGCAGCCGTTGTCTGGGATGAGATAAAACAGAAAAAACTCGATCTTCAGGATCATTTCCGCTCCATTACCACGGATGTAAGGAAAAAGGATGTTATCGTCAACAGGATTGTCCGCTCGCTTGCCGTTCCGGCATCGGATACCGGACATCCGATGATCTATGCCTGCCGTAACCGCACCCCCCTGCTGGTCAGCCATGGTGAGTCCGTGGTAAAAATCCCGGCCGAGCTCATTAACACCCTCGGCGAAGATACCTTCGTCATTACACCGCTCTATTCAGCGAGCAAGGCACTCGGTGTCATTATCGCAGACAACTTCATTACCCGTCAGCCGATTCAGGAAACCGATATCGAAGCACTGGAAATATTCGCCGGACAAGCCAGTATCGCCATTATCCATTCACGGCTCTATACCGATATGCAGGCAAAGATTGACGAACTGGAACTTGTCACCAACGAGCTGGAGAAAAGCAAGGACCTGCTCATCGAAGCCGAGCGCTACTCGGCTCTGGGGCATATGTCGGCCCAACTAGTCCATGCACTGAGAAACCCGATCACCTCCATCGGCGCAACAGCTCGTTTACTGAGCAAGCGCATTTCTAATCAAAAAGAGAAACGGTTCCTCAATGTACTGACCAAGGAATCAGCCAAACTCGAGGCAACCCTGAGCGATCTATTCAGTTTCGTCAATCCCGGAGAGATGCAGAAGACCATGCAGCCGCTTTTTCCGCTGCTCCGCAGAAGCGTGATGATTTTTTATGCTGCCATGAAGAAGAACAATATCAGCTACGATATCAACCTGCAGGGAGAAGACCCGATTGTTGAAATCGACGCTGAAAAAATCAGACAGGTCTTTCTGCACCTGATCAGAAATTGCATGGAGGCGATGACGGACGGCGGCACGCTTTCGGTCAAGGTCGAGACACTGCCGGATTGTGCCATTGTTAACATCAGCGATACCGGAAGCGGTATTGACGTAAAAGATATCAGCCGGGTAACCGATCCTTTCTACACGACAAAAACCTACGGAACCGGATTGGGACTGACCCTGGTAAAACAAATCCTCAGCCGGCATAATGCCGACTTTTCCCTCTTTCCAAACAACACCAACGGGATGACCGCCACCATCACCTTCAGGAAGCAGTAGCGGGTGCTCGTAAGCGTGACAATCCGTGCGAACCGCGGCCGGAGGCTCAGCTCTTTCGCTGCCAGGATATTACTACCGCGATAAAGGAAACAGCGGCCGTGCAGGAAAAAGTGGCCCGCAGTGCCTGTAGGAAAACAGGTACCTGTGCCGGCGTGAAATGGCGTAGTTCACTACCCGAAGAGAAATGGCTGAACCATGCGGCAAAAACAATGCCGGCAAAAGCGGCTCCGACGAGCATGCCGAGGTTTCTGGAAGTAGCCAGCAGCCCGGATGTTATCCCCGCCTCGACATCGTGTATCCGGGTAAGCAGTGAGGCGGTATTGGGCGCCAGAAACATGGATTGCCCCATGCCGAGCAGAGCGAGCCTGAGGGCGATGGTGATGACGGAGGAGTTCTCGCCGATGGTTATGAGCAGGAGCAGCGCCGTAAAAGAAAGCAGAAGACCGCCGGTGGTGAGGTACCTGCTGCCGAGGCGGTCAAAGAGCATGCCCGCCGATGGTGCGACAATGAACAGCGTAAGTGGTACGGCCATCATCACCAGGCCGATCATGTCGGCAGACAGGTGCTTGATATAATCCAGATAGAACGGCATCAGCAGCAGGATGACAAAGAGCGTGCCAAAGGAGAGAGCGGAGGTAATCAGTCCGATATGGTAATAGCTTTTGCCAAAGAGATGGAGCGGCAGGATGTGTGATTTACGATTTTTCTCGGCCCAGACGAAAAGAAGCAGTACCAGCAGGAGCCAGAGAGCACCGGCCGCCTGCTGCAGGCGATTCAGATCGGGCAGGAAATTGCCGTAAAGGATAAAGGATATGATCAGGGTTGCCCAGAGCAGTGCGCCCCTCCAGTCAAAAAGACGATTGTTCAGACCGTGCCCGGATGCAGATCCTGAGCGTTTATAAAGAACGGTTCCGGACACAAGGATGAGAAGACAGAGAGGAATACTGACAATGAATATCATCCGCCATGAAAAACTACTGATCAGAAAACCGCTGACGAGCGGTCCGCTCATCAGTCCCGCAGACGTCGAAATACCGACAAGACCAAGCCCCTTGCCCAGTTGATCGCGGGGGAAGACCATACGTATCAGGGCAGGACCGGCAGACATCATCATTGCAGCACCGAGACCTTCAATAAGACGAAAACCGATCAGCAAGCCGAGTCCCGGCGCCAGAGAACAGGCCAGCGATCCTGACATGAAGACGCCTACACCAAGGAGATACACGATATAGGTGCCGTAACGATCCGCGACGATTCCCCAGAGCAGAAGGGTAACGGTAATACTCAGCAGATAGATCAGCACCACCCATTGCACCTGAACCAGTGGTGCTGCAAAGCTGCGCATGATGCTCGGCAGGGCGACATTCACCATACTGCTGTCCATGGTGGAAAGAAACACCCCGGCCGCAACCAGGAAAAATATCGGCCACTTATTGAGATATTCACTATCTGGAGTTACTGCCTGCATTGCCCTCTGCTACATCAGTATGGGCAGCGGAGCTGCCATTTTTTCATTTCACAACTATACTATGAATCGGTTGCTGCACCTCTGCAGAAATGCAGATTATTTTATTTTTTATCTGTTTCTAACGAAAAGAGTGAGGAATTGACACCGCCTACGGCCGTAAATAAAATTAAGGAAAAATGAAGTCCAACCTCTGAACCAGGAGTATCCCATGAAAACGCATCATCTTTTTCTACTGGGCCTGAGCATGGTCCTGCTTGTCCCCTCCTGCAGCACAAAATATCCCCGCGGCACGATCAGGGAAGACCATGCGGTAACATCATTATTCAGATCGGCGAAGATCAATCCGGATTACAACTATTTTTATTACGGCATTTTCCTGCAACCGGACACGATCATGGGGATTGACAAAGTCTATACCGTACAAAGCAGATTCTGGTCTCCCGTTGATCTCACTTCAGAGCAGTTGCGAATCTGGATAACCACACTCGACAACGCACCGCAGGACAATATCTTTGCCAGTTCATATATGGGCAGGTACCAGGGTGCTTACATCCTTGATCCTGAGGGCAAAGCGATCGGCACATGGTACTCTAAACTGGACTGGGGCGTCTTTGAATTTCAGCCGGAGAAAATCGTCATTCCCTATCCTCCGGCTCTGAGAGAAGTCGACAGGGGGCTCTTTATGAATCGCGATGATTGACGACGGCCGCAGGAGTTCGGCCCGTTGCGCGGGATGAAAAAGACAGAATTACCCGGACGGCAAGGCAGGAAAACGGCACAAAAAAAGGGTGGATCCTCACGGACCCACCCTTTTTAACTTACGCTGCGTTTCTTTCTAACGGTGAGGCAATTAGTAAGATACGTTGAAGGTAATAGCGGTACCGAAAGGATTGTCGGTATCGGTCAATGGTCCGTTGTCATCACCGTTCACACCAAGATAACCGATATCCCAGTCAAAGCTGGCGCCGTCGGAGATGGCGTAGCTCAGAGTACCGGAAACCTCAAACACGTTGGCATAATCTGTGATATCGGCATAGGCCAGGATACCTTTGACGGAAAGCGCTTCAGATACCTTGAAGCCGGCAGTAGCGCCGAGGAACCAGGTGTCACCTTTGTTACCAATACCTTTTCCGCCGGAATCAAAGAGGCTCGGGGTAATTGAGGAAGCACCACCGATCATGATGAAACCGAAGTCGTTGTCAGCTCTGTAACCGTTCTGGGTGAAACCACCGGTCACGGTGACGACTGCTGCTCCGACATCAAAAGCACCCTGCAGATAACCGCCGTAACCATCGTCTTCATCAGCGGTTAAGTCAGAATCGATATAGGTAAGAGCACCCTCAAGCTTGACAGGACCAGCTGCTCCTGAAGCTGCGATGAAACCCTGGGCACCGCTCATGTCGGCAGGAGTCGCATCATCGGTGTAGGCAATCAAAGCACTTACAGCCCAATCACCGGCGAACTTCTGCTCTATATTGCCGATATAGGTGGTAATATCGTTGTCGTCGACAAGGTCGGCGCTCTCTTTATT
>JAHEMX010000321.1 GCA_024643445.1 Desulfobulbaceae bacterium
GACGTGAAGGAAAGGTCTTATATCAGTAGACACTCAAGAACGAATTTGTATTTTATTAGTTATTACATGACGTTCATTGCTCGTATAACTTTTTGGGAAGTATGGAGTCAAAGGAGTTCCTGTCGCCAATACTTTTAAGGACGATATTAAGACCTTTGACCGATGCAATACATAGAGCACCTTGCAAATTGGTCTTTTCACCCAAACTCGGCGTTATGCTAAAATTTTTATCCTCGGAATAGTATGTATAGTTCTGTGGTAACATTTTTTGCATGCCTTTATTTTGAGCGAAAATCTTCATTCTGCATGAGGCTCTATAGGTAGGCGATTGGATGTGTAGAGGACTTGATAGCGCTCAATCAAACCATCTCCCAATAATGAAATTTCTCTTTTAGGAGGGTACCGTGCCTTTTCTTAATTCTGATGGAATTGGTTTATATTACGAAGACATCGGTTCAGGTGTTCCGGTCCTGTTTTCCCACGAGTTTGGGGGTGATCTAAAGAGTTGGACACCACAGATCCGCCATATTTCACGATATTTTCGCTGTATAGCTTATAATGCCCGTGGCTATCCACCCTCTGATGTGCCATCCAGTCAGGCCTCGTACAGCCAGAAGATTGCCGGTGACGATATGGCTCGCTTAATGGCTGCACTTAATATCAGCGAGGCTCATATCGTGGGCCTATCCATGGGCAGTGTTACGGCCCTGGACTTTGCGCTGCGTTATGGGTCGCAAGCGCGATCAATTACATTATGCGGCTGTGGCTACGGCTCAGATGCAACCGGACGTGCCGAGTGGCTGAAAAGCAATGCCGAGATGGCCGATTCAATCGCGACCGACCTTGAGGCCGTGGCGGTGAATTATGCAAATGGCCCGACGCGTCTGCCGTTCAAACGTAAAGATCCGATCGGTTGGCAACATTTTCTGGATGCACTGCTGGCGCTGGATCCTCTCGGTGCTTCCATGACCCTACGGGGTATTCAGGCTGAACGGCCATCTCTTTACGAACTCGAGGACAAGATAAGAGAACTTCCTATGCCGGCTATGATAGTAGTTGGTGATGAGGATGAACCGGCCCTGTTACCGAGCCTTTTTCTGAAACAGACAATACCTAACGCTGCACTTTGGGTCTTTCCCCGTACGGGCCATGCTGTCAATAATGAGGAAGCAGATCTGTTCAACCGCGCTTTATTAGAGTTTCTGATAAGAGTGGACAAAGGACGCTTTTGATGAAGAGACGAAACTTCTACCCTTGCCTTTACCATTCATACCTCGCAGAAGACCCTGCCGGTTTCCTCTGCCGTCTGGGCAGGGTATTTCGCCGCCGATTATCCGATGGCATTTATTCCCGCCGTCCTCTGCCGGCTGCCCCCGATGACCGCTGGTACCTTTGTTTCTGAATATTGCAGAACTAGATGATAAAATGCGTGTCGGCGTTTTGTTTGGCTGAGGTTTGAAGCGTATGCGACAGAAGTTGCGATTATTCTTTTTTGGTGGTAATACATCGAGGCTTTATCAAGTCATTGTTCATCGGCTCTCCAATCGTTTTCAATACACCATGCCATCATGGGTGCTGAAAAAGCGGATCAGAAAAACAGCCGACAACCCTAACAAAAGGAACGTGAAATGGACGACCCTGACCCTGAACCTTGTCAGAACATAAACGTCACCATTGCTGAATGCATGCAAGCGGGATGTGCCTTCGCTTCATTTGGCGGACGCCTGGACGAACCTCTTACGATGTAAGTTTCTTTAATCCTTGCCGGTTCCCTCCTGCCGTCTTCCTCGAGCGGCGTCCTCAATTGGAGGAGAACCATGGACACCATCACTTCTACACCTGAATACCGTACGATTCTTCTTGAGTCGGGTGAAACGAGTTGTCGCGATTTCTGCACCGGGCTGCCCGATGCTACCCTCGCTGATGAACTGGAGCCTCTTTCTGCCGCTGAAATCTGGCGTGTCCTTGGCTATCTGGATCTGAGACGCAGGGCCCTGATTTTTGGTCGTCTGGATCTTGAACGCCAGGTGGAGCTGGCTTCAAGCATCGGCTCTGAACCACTGGTTGAGCTCATCACGGCTATGCAGGCGGATGAACGGGCCGATCTCTATAAAATTTTGCCTGAATCCATCCAGGACTCGGTTATGCCGTCTCTTGCAAAAGCGGAGCGGGAAGATATCCGCAAGCTCAGTTCCTATGAGGAAGGGACCGCAGGCGCCATAATGACTTCCGACTATGTCGCCTTCAGACCTGACCTCACCGTGGCGGAAGGACTGGCAAAAATACGGAGGGAATGGTCGGGCAAGGAGACTATTTATTATACCTATGTCGTTGATGAGAAACGTCACCTGCTCGGTTTTGTTTCTCTGAGGAACCTGATTCTGGCCAAACCGTCTTCTGCGATGGAAAGTATCATGCAGACGGATGTGATGTTTGGCCGGGTCAGTGACGATCAGGAAAAAATAGCTCAGATCATTGCCCTGCACAACCTCATCGCCCTGCCGATCATTAATGGCGGTGACACCCTGGTCGGTATTGTCACGCATGATAACGCTCTGGACGTCGTCACCGAGGAGGCTACCGAAGATATTATGCGTATGGCCAGCATGGAAGCCGAAGAACAGGTCGATTCCCCCTTTTATAAATCGGTCGTTTTCCGGGCACCCTGGCTGTCTGTCAATCTCCTCACGGCGATTTTTGCATCGTTTGTGGTCAGTATCTTTCAAAACACGCTTTCACATTATATCGTCCTGGCTGCGATGATGCCGATCATTGCCGGCATGGGGGGCAATGCCGGGACCCAGGCCCTTGCCATAACGGTACGGGGCATAGCTCTTGGCGATGTATCGCTTGCGACGGGACGTGGATTGATTATAAAAGAGGTGGCTGCGGGCTGTGTGAACGGCATTTTACTGGGGCTTCTGATGGGAGTGATTGCTTATCTCTGGATGGGCAATCCCTGGCTAGGTCTCATCATGTTCCTGTCCATGGCGGCCAATCTCATGATTGCAGGACTTTTCGGCTCAGTTATCCCGTTGACGCTGAAGGCGCTTAAAATCGATCCGGCGCTCGGCTCAAGCATTTTCATTACCACCGCAACCGATGTGGGCGGCTTTTTAATCTTTCTCAGTCTGGCGACCCTGATGTTAAACAGACTGGCATAGTTTGCCAAAAGCGAATAAATAACTATCGGAGAGCGTGAAAGCAACCATTCATCAACGGGTGCCATCATCCATGGATAAACAAAAACGGGCCTTGATTCCGACCATTTTTTGCCTTGTGCTCATTGTCGCCGCACTGCTGTTTCGAACGGGGCAGCATAAAAAGCAGTTTAAAGAAATCCGGACGGCGCTGTACACCCAGGTGAGCATTACTGTTTTGTCACCATCGGAGGAGCGGGCCAAAAAAGCCATAGATGCAGCTTACGAGGAGCTTTCCCGTCTTGGTACATTATTGAATTTTTATGCCGATGACAGCGAGCTCTCTCTGATTAATCAAAACGCCGGAGTCCAGCCGGTCAAGGTGACGGCAGATACGCTTGAAATCATCCAGGCCGCAGTCTTTGTCGGGGATCAGACCGAAGGGGGCTTCGATGTGACTGTCGGGCCTCTTGTCAGGCTCTGGGACTTCAACAAAAAAACTCGACCAACCGTCGCCGATGTCGAAAAATTGATGCCTCTTGTGGGCTATAAAAATATCGTCGTCGATGTCGAGGCTTCCACGGTATTTCTAAAAAAAGGTGGAGTCAAGATTGACCTGGGCGGGATTATCAAGGGGTTTGCCGCCGACAAGGCCGTTGCCGTTCTGCAGAAGAATGGCATTGAAGACGGCATTGTCGCCGTCGCCGGTGATATCAAGACCTTTGGTCAGCAGATGGACGGGCGGCCGTGGCATATCGGTATTCAGAATCCGCGGCAGCAAAAGGATGATGATCAGTTACTGGCAACGGTCGATCTGCAGACAAACGGTATTTCGACATCCGGCGATTACCAGCGCTTCTTTATCGAAAATGGGACACGTTACCACCATCTTCTTGATCCCAAAACGGGATTCCCGGCGCGTCTTTGCCAAAGTGTAACGATCATTGCGCCGACGGCGACGCTGAGTGACTCCCTGGCTACCGGAATTTTTGTCCTCGGTCCGAAAAAAGGAATGGCTGCCCTGGCGAGACTGGAAATAGAAGGCGTCATCGTCGATCAGGACGGCACGGTCCTGGTGACAGAGGGAATCAAGGAAGCGGTGCACTTTATCAGGACTCAATAACGAAGCGGTTTCGTTTCAATTCGAGCGCCAGGGGAATGCCAGGCCGTCAACTGTTCGGGGCACTTTTCGGCTCCTCCGACTCGAGCACCTGTCCATTCTGGGCGGCAACGTCGACCGTGACCGATAGTCGATGTGTACCTCCTCCCATGACTATCCCTTTAACCGGTGCAACATCGCCATAATCGCGGCCCCAGGCAAGCGTAACGTAGCGTTCATCGGCCAGCTGGTTGTTCGTCGGGTCGAAATCAACCCAGCCACTATCCGGAATAAACAGTGAGACCCAGGCATGGGACGCATCGGCACCCACCAGTTTAACTTTTCCGGGCGGCGGTATCGTTTCCAGGTAGCCGCTGACATAGCGTGCGGCGAGCCCCAGCGACCTCAGGCAGCTTATGGCCAGATGCGCAAAATCCTGGCAGACTCCCTTACGGTTTGCCAGCACCTGTTCAACGGTGGTGTCTACGGTGCTGGCGGATTTGTCGTAGGCAAAATCGGTAAATATCCGGCGCATGAGATCCGTGGCTCCAAGCAAAACAGGCGTTCCCGCGCTAAAAGAAGGGCTGGCATAGGAGACCGACTCCGGGCCGAGCGTGACCAGCGGACTGGCAAAGATAAACTGGCAGGCGTCAAGTTCAGCCGGCTGCCGGTGCGCGGCCAATTGCTCGGCGACCATTTCCCAGTTGGCGGTGCCGGCAGGATTAGGTAAAACCTGATTGGCGGTCTCAACCATGCTTACTGCCGAGACACTCAGTTCAT
>JAHEMX010000006.1 GCA_024643445.1 Desulfobulbaceae bacterium
CCGGGAGATAGTGTCTATCTTGGCACGAGCCGCCCAGGACGGTTGCGAGATGAACATAAAAACTAGCAAAAAGAAAAAAGCAGGTTTCATACCATTCCTCCGGAATAGCTCATGGCAATGGTGAGTTAACTGAACAAAAAGGATATTGACGGTGCGCTCAAGAAGAGCTGCAGGTCTCTATTGTCACTTCATTCGACCGGAATATATAGCATGTACATGATCCTGAGTATAAAAAAGTGAGACTATCTGTCTGGAAGCCATCTGAAGGGGGCTTGAGTCACTTTCTTTTCCGTCGATCTCCGGGTGATGCTCGAAATGGTAGTAACGAGGAGCCTGCCGTCAGCCGTTCTCGTAGCTTTGATCTTAAACGAATAGTCCGATCAGTCAGGATGCCCGCATTTATGCGGACTGACGCCCGTTTTGAGTCGGGACCGGTTGATCCATAAAGACCATGCTGCCTCGTGACATAGCGAGAGGCAGCATGGTCTTTTTGTGCACGGGGTGCTTTTGTTGCGGGTTTGGGTCCCGCCTTTGCTATGGTGTGAGATCAGCTCCTGCTATAACTGAACTTCTGGCCGCTTACACTGATGTTAAGCATCGCCCCGCCCTTGGTGATGGTGTAGGTGGCCATTCCCTTGTGGTAATCGCTGCCGACGGTTTTGGCGTTGTTTTTCCCGCCGCTGGCAGTGGCGGAGGTACCCGTGGTACTGGCAGTAGCGCCGGCAGCAGATGTCAGGGCAACGGCAGAGGCATCCGCACCGAACTCGAAGTTGCCGCTGATGAAATCATCAAGCGCGCGTTTATCCTCGAAAAAAATTACCTGGCTGTAGCCGGATGCACCGATCTGGAAGCCGATGGACGCCTGGGTCATCGCTGTTTCACCGATAAAATTGCCCTTTTCAAAGACGCGGCCTTTGCCGTAAGCCCCGCCGACAATGAACCCGGCCTCGCCGATGGTCGGAAAGAGTGCGTAGCCATAGGCCGTGCCAAAGAGGTTGGAGGCGCCGGCATCTTCAAACATCTTTTTTGAGTCAGCGTATTCATCGGCCCATGCCGGGATCGAAACGAGGGACATAAGAAAAATCAGTAAGGTGGCGCGAAGAACGGTTTTCATTGGTGATCTCCTTTTCTTGGTGAGGGGTTAGCATATTGCCTGCTCGCAGGAAAACAACAGCCGGTGAAAAAAGTCGGCAAACCAGATCTCAGTTTACCTCTACGCAGAAGAAAATAAGTATGTTTGAAGGCGGGTTCAAGACAGGAAAAAAGAAAAAGGGGCAAAGACAGGCTCGGCAGACCGCGCACGCTGTTTGGGCCTGAACCGCAGGGAGCAACCCGGGGTCCCGGCAGGCCTGTTGCCGATTGCGGAGGAAAAATGCGTGACGACGCGAATGGTAAGCCCTCTTTTTCCCGGTCGGCTCTATCGCTGCGGGTGTCTGCGGCAGCCTGCTGTGCACCCTGCCGGATGCCCCCGTTTCGCTCCGGGCGCCGGCGTGTGTGTTCGGGCTACCTGTTCATACCATATTCTTGTTCGATAATGAGCGCAGCCCTGATGAGCCAGGTCACCACGGTAATGCCGAGTGCCAGGACACCAAGCGTTACGCCGAGTTCCACCCAGGTCGGCAGGTAATCCACAATTTCACCGAGCGGTGAGGGGATGAGCCCCGGCACGATCAGGCCGATTCCCTTTTCCATCCAGATCGCCACAAACAACACCGTGCAGGCCGGAAGGAGCACCAGGGGATTGTTTTTACCCGGGTTGAAGGCCAGGACCAGGGTGGCCAGTAGATTGGCGCTCACGGAAACCCAGATCCAGGGTACCAGTGAATTATGCCCTTCCAGGCCGAAAAAGAGATAGATGGATGAAATCGAGTGATGAGTCGGGAAATAGAACTCCTTGAAGACTTCTGAAAAGAGCATGATCAGGTTGATAATGGCCGAAATGACGATAATCAACCGCAGCTTGTGGAAAACGCTGCGATCTATCTTGTAGGTCGTGGTGCTGTGTATGACCGCCAGGATAAGCGATATCAGGGCGGGGCCCGCGGCGAAGGCCGAGGCCAGGAACCTCGGTCCCATCAGGGGGTTGTTCCAGAACGGGCGTGCCGGCAGTCCCTGGTAAAGAAAGGCGGTAACGAGATGAATTGAAAAGGCCCAGAAAATCGAGAGAAAGACAAAGGGCCGGTATTTCCGCTCATCCGCCTTGCGGCCCCGGTAGTGGCTGTAGAGGATGTAGGCCGGTACCAGGCCGTTGAGCAGCAGGTAACCATTCAGGACCAGAACGTCCCAGGCCAGCAGGGATGACGGGAAGTTGAAGATACCGATGCCGGGTATCAGGTGCCAGGCCTGCAGCGGCCCGCCCATGTCCGCCACGATAAAGGTGAGGCACATGACCAGTGCCCCGACCGCCACCCCTTCGCCGATGATGACCACCTGGTGAAAATCCGGATCATGAAAAATGTAGGCCGGCAGGATAAGCATGACGGCGGCCGCAGCCACGCCGACCAGGAAGGTGAAGTTGGAAATGTAGAGCCCCCAGCTGACGATATCGTTCATGCCGGTGACTGCGAGGCCATAACGGGCCTGAAAAGAATAAGCGTAGATGCCAAACCCCATGCAGCCGAGCAGAACGATGCGGAAGAGCTGAAAACCGATACTGCCTTTCAGGTTCCACCGGATAACGTCTAAAACGAAGGTCAAAAGATTTTTACGGGGCAGTGCAGTCATGTTTTCCCTCGTCTTCTCAATCAATGAAATACCAGAATTTCGGGTCTGTCCCGAGTTCTTCCCTCATGCGGAATACCTTCTTGTGCTCCAGGACATAACGGATCTCGCTGTCCGGGTCGAGCAGGTTGCCGAATACCCGGGCGCCGGTGGGGCAGGCTTCGACACAGGCGGGGAGCCGGCCTTTTCGGGTCCGCTGGATACAGAAGGTGCATTTTTCCATCTTGCCCTTGGGGCGCAGCCGGTTGCCGAGGTAATGCTGTTTTCTGTTCACCTCATCCTTCGGCACTTCCGGTTTTCCCCAGTTGAAGCGCCTGCCGTAATACGGGCAGGCGGCCTGGCAATAGCGGCAGCCGATGCACCAGTCGTAATCGACCACGACAATGCCGTCCGGTTCCTTCCAGGTCGCTTTTGTCGGGCAGGCCCTTGTGCAGGGGGCTTTTTCGCAGTGAAAGCACTGGGTACCCATGTAGAATTTGTCTTCCACCGGCACTTCATGGAAAAATTGGCCGTTACCGGTGGCGGGGTCGAGCTTTCCCGGCTCCATTTCAAAAATGCGGATGTACTGCGTGTTGGCTTTTCGATCCAGGTTGTTCTCCTTGATACAGGCGGAGACGCATTCCATGAACCCTTCGCAGCGGCTGATGTTGAATCCATAACCGTAGAGAACCCCGGCGACCGGCGGCTCAGTGCCGATCTGCAGGTCCATATCCTGCCTTATTTTGGCCAGCCGCTCGAGCCGGGCCACGGTCTGCCTTTTTTCTTCCTGGGTCATTAAACGGTAATTCTTCTTGAAGAATTCCTTCCACTGCAGCCTGGTCTCCTCGGAAGCAGCCTCGGCACCGGGAACACAGCCTGCCGCCAGCGCAGCACTGGTGACAGCAGCTGCGAACGAGGCTCCTTTCAGGAAAGTCCTGCGGCTGCTGGGGTTCTTCAGGACATCATCAATGATGCTGGTATCCGTTTTTCTTCTTGATGAACTCATGAAATAGTCCTGTCAGTTCAATGGTACCGCGTAGGTTGCCGGATAGCGTTTTTCAAATCGTGGTGAATGAGGATCATGGCAGGTTGTGCAATTGTAGACAACGCGTTCGCCTGCCCAGTACTGCACGCGTTTGCCGTGCGCTCCCCCGGTCCAGTCGCGTTTCTGCCTGAAATGGCACTGACCGCAGAGCTGATAGCTGTGGTCAAAATCTATTTTCCGACCTTTTTTGTCCTCGAGATAGTCCCGGTCTTCCGGATGATGGCAATCGATGCATTTCAATACATTGGTGTCACTCCCGTGGCTGAGCTCAACCGTGCCGTGGGTTAGTGCAGCCCCGTTTTTCACCAGGACTTTTTTGTCGGTATGGCAGCTGCTGCATTTGTAGCGCTGGATATGCGATTTCCTGGCCAGTACCCTGAATGAACCACCCTGGTACCGTTCGTTTGCCGGAACGGTTGCCTCCACAATCGGCTGTACCTGTTGGACGGAGTGAGTATCAAAGGGGGCGGTCGTTTCCTTGACAGAACCCAGAAACGATTTCTCGCTTGCAGCCGAGCTCCCGCAGAAGAGGGGAAGCTGTGCCAGCACAAGAACCGTAACACCAAGCAAACCGAGGAAGAGAGGACTGGTATCCGTTTTCATAAGAGTCTGCTGTCCACTGCAGTGATAAACTGCTTATCGGGTGAAGGTTGCAATAGGGGTGGTCTGTACGTCGGGAACATGACACTGCCGGCAATTTCCCCGGTCGGCGTGTGCCACCCGTATTTCAGCCACGGCCCCCGGCCCGGTATGGCAGGCGATACAGTTTTCCCTGAGCTGCAGACTATGCGGAATCGGCGGTGGCGAACTGCTCAGAAAGGAGCGTCCGAGTCGTGGCGTGGCAATTGACTGCCATTTGCTCTCGACGAACAGCTTTTCTGTCTGGGGCTTGGCATGACACTGGTAGCAGAGCACCTGTTCCGGGTGCGGGGTGACCGGGATGAATTTCCCGAACTCCTGGCTGTAACCGCCATTGGCATGACAGGAGAGGCACTCTGGTTCCTCCCCGCTGAAACTCGGCGCGACCTCATGCGGAATCTGCGGCGGAGAGCCGGGATACTGGCGCAGTTCGTAGTATTGCATCAGGTTCCTGTCACTGGAGCCGGCGGACATGTTCTGCTCGGGTGTGGCCCGGTAACTGTCAAACAGTTTCTTTCCCTGGTTGTCGAAATTCATGCTGTCGCCAGCGGCCCAGAGTGGAGCAACAGTCATGCAGAGAAACGCTGCAACCAGGCAACAGGTCGGGTGAACAAGTCTTGTGGTGAACTCCTTTGCTGGTTGCTTCATCACGCTTTCTCCAGTCTAACCGCACATTTTTTGTAATCAGGCTGCTTGGAAATCGGGCAGAATGCATCGAGGGTGAGTTCGTTGATCAGGTAGCTCTCGTCAAAAAACGGTACAAACACCATGCCCCGTGCAGGCACGCCGCGCCCCCTGATCTGGGCCGGCATCTGAATCTCTCCCCGCCGCGAGATGATTTTAACCATCTCGCCGTTGACGACGCCGAGATCGGCGGCATCATCGGGGTGCAGTTCCACGTAAGAGGAAGGCATCGCGTTGTTCAGGACCGGCACCCGTCTTGTCATTGAACCGGTGTGCCAGTGTTCGATGACACGGCCGGTGTTGAGCCAGAAGTTGAACTCACCGTCGGGAGATTCGGCTGCCGGTTCATAGGGCCTCGCCCAGATCCAGGCGCGGTTGTCTTTTTTGCCGTAAAAATCGAAGTCTTTGCCGTTTGAGCAGGCCGGATCATACTTCGGATTGTAGCGCCAGCGCGTTTCCTTGCCGTTGACAAAGGGCCATTGCACGCCCGAGCGCTTTTTCAGGACCGTGTAGGGGGCCATCTCGTGTTTGGCTCCGGCGTGGAACAGGCGATATTCTTCCCAGATCTTGCCGATATAGTCGTCCCGGCTCCAGGGGAATTGCTTTTCAAAACCGAGCCGTCTGGCGACTTCGATGATCTGCCAGGTATCGGACATCGCCTCGCCGGGAGGCGTCAATATCTCGTCAAAATGCTGGGTGCGGCGCTCCGAGTTGCCAAACAGTCCCTCCTGCTCGATCCACATGGCTGCCGGCAGGATAACGTCGGCAACGTCGGTCGTCGGGGTCGGGTAGACGTCAGACACGACGATAAAGCGGTCGTCTTTTTCGGCGCCTTTCCGATAACGGTTGAGATTCGGCATGGTCACCATCGGGTTGGTCACCTGGATCCACATGAACCGGATGTCGCCACGGTCCAGAGCCCTGAACATTTCGACGGTATGGTAGGTCGGTTTCGGGTCGATATTCTCGACCGGGACATCCCAGATTCGTGCTGCTGTTTTTCGATCTTCTTCATTCATCACCACGCCGTGCGGCAGCGCGTGGGTGAGGGTGCCTACTTCACGCACGGTTCCGCAGGCGCTCGGCTGACCTGTCAGGGAGAACGGGCCGCTGCCGGGAGTTGAGATCTTGCCGACGAGAAGGTGAATGTTATAGACCAGGTTGTTTATCCAGGTGCCGCGCGTGTGCTGATTCATCCCCATGCACCAGAACGAGGTCACCTTCACGGTCGGATCGCCATAGAGTGAAGCGAGATATTTTATATCCTTTGCCGGTACACCAGAAATTTTTTCGACCTTCTCGGGCGTATAATCCTCGAGGAAGGTTTTGTACTCATCCAGACTGATTGGTTCCGCTTTATCGGTAAAGGCAAAGTGATCCTCGGTGCCGTAGCCGATGTTCGTCTTACCCTTGTGGAAGGAGACGTGCTCGTTGACGAAGTTCCAGTTCACCCAGTCGTTGTTGATTATCTCGTAGCAGATGGCATTGGCAACGGCGAGGTCTGTTTGCGGATTGAAGAGGATTGATTTGTCGGCTGCCTGGCTGGTCCTGGTCAGTCGGGTGGCGAAATCAATGATTTGCACGTCCGCCCGCTGTTTTCTGTTGGCCAGCATCCGGGAGAAAAGTACCGGGTGCATCTCGGCCATGTTGTTTCCCCAGGTGATAAAGACATTGGCGTTATCGATGTCCTCGTAACAGCCCATCGGCTCGTCAAGCCCGAAGGTGGTCATAAAACCGGTAACGGCGCTGGCCATACAGAGGCGCGCGTTGGCCTCCACGTTGTTGGTACCAAGACAGCCCTTGAAGAGCTTGGAGGCGACGTACCCGTCCGGTATGGTCCACTGGCCAGAGCCGTACATGGCTACCGAGTCTTTTCCGTGTTTCTCGCGGGTCTCGGCAAGTTTTGCGGCGACCAGGTCAAGGGCCTCCGAAATCGGCACTTCCACCATCTCCCCGTTCTTCCGCACCCTGGCAGTAGTGATGCGGTCCGCACCGTACAGGGCCTGCACCGAGTGATACCCTTTCATGCAGCACAATCCTTTATTGACGCTGCAGCTCGGGTCGCCTTTCACCGCCACGGCACGACCGTCGGATACACCCACCAGCACACCGCAGCCGGTACCGCAAAATCGACAGGGAGCCTTTTCCCATGAAACAATTCCGGAGTTACCCGTTACTTGCTGCCAGTTGCCGAAACTGATGCCCGGAAACAGCGATCCCGCTGTGGCTATCGCACTGCTGGCTGCAGCATATTTCATAAACCGTCGTCTGTTGAGTTTCATGGTCACCTCGTCATTTTTCCTGTTGTTCACTGGTGTCACAGCCAAAGGCAAGACTCAGGGATTGCAGAGATTGCAGATTTTTTAGACTATCCTGGAGTTCCTCTTCGGCGGTTTCGTCAGGCGTTTCGGTAACAAGAACGACGACATCCTGATTTTCGGCCGGGATGATCTCACAATGGTCGAGCGCGTCGAGTTCGGTGCACAGTGCCTTTTTGGCACCATTTTTCGGAATTGCAAGGTAGCTGAAGATGGGCATGCTCACCCCTTTTGCGGGTTATGGACTGAGTGCTGCGTTGTCGTAGGTATGCCGTCACTATACCATGCCTCTCTCCCGTTTAATTGACTTATGTCAAAAAAGTATCAGTTTGATTGACTTGCTATTTTTTCTGGACTGATAAAAAGGCGCCGCCCTACTGTCGGGCAGCAGAAGGTGAATAATAGAGGGCAGAGGGTTAGTTCATTGTGTCCTAACTACTTTTTTGTTTATATTGTCGGTACGGAGGGATGGGTGATGATTCCGGGTCCCTGGTTTCTGGGGTATTTTCTTGCAAACAGATGGAGCGAGCGGGGTATGCATAATCTGGTCAGTTTTCTCGGGCTTTTTTGCTTTATGATAATTGCCTGGCTCTGTTCCAATGACAGAAAGAATGTCAACTGGCGCGTCGTCTGCTGGGGTCTTGCGCTGCAGTTTCTCTTTGCCTTCTTTATCTTTGTCGCACCCTTCGGCACCACCATCTTTCTTGGCATCAACACCTTTGTCGTGCAGATTCTGGATTGTGCCGCCAGCGGGAGCAGATTTGTCTTCGGCAGGCTTGCTGTGGGCCCCGGTCAGGAAGGTTCCCTTGGCTTCATTCTTGCCTTCCAGGCCCTGCCTGCCATCATCTTCTTCTCCGCCCTTGTCTCACTGCTCTATTATGTCAAGGTCATGCCGAAAGTCATCCGGTTTTTCGCCCGTATCTTCACTTCCCTCATGAGAATATCCGGGGCGGAAGCCCTTGCTGCCTCGAGCAATATCTTTGTCGGGGTTGAATCGGCCTTTACCGTGAGACCGTATATAAAGGATATGACCGGTTCGGAACTCTGTACGATGCTCACCGCCTGTATGGCAACGGTCGCCTCCAATGTCCTGGCGCTTTATGTCTTTACCCTCAGGGATGTGTTTCCGACCATTGCCGGACATCTTGTCACCGCCTCGATCCTCTCCGCCCCGGCGGCAATCATCATGTCCAAGCTGATCTTTCCCGAATCCGGAACGCCGGTCACCCTGGGAAAAGACACCAGGCCCTATTATGAGCGGCCGGAAAACTTTTTCGTAGCGATCATCAATGGATCGCGGGACGGGGCGAAGGTAATCGTCGGTATTGCCGCACTTCTTATTGCCGTGCTTGGTTTGACGGCACTGGTCGACCTGTTTCTCGGCTACCTGCACACCGGGCTTTCCCTGCGGACAATCCTTGGCTATCTGGCCTATCCGCTGACCTATCTGCTGGGCGTCATTCCTGCCGATGTCGACAAGATTGCGCTGCTTATCGGGGAGAAGCTGGTGTTGACCGAGGTCGTTGCCTACCAGGATCTGGCCAGGTTACTCGCCGATGGCGCCCTGGCAAGTCCCCGCTCGGCAATTATCGCGGCCTATGCGCTGTGCGGTTTTACCCATATCGCCTCGATGGCAATATTTGTCGGGGGCATATCCAGTCTTGCTCCGGAAAAGACCAGGGAGTTGACCGAGGTCGCCTTCCGCTCACTGATCGCAGCCACCCTTGCCTGCCTGATGACGGGAAGCATTGCCGGAATATTTTATACCGGTTCAAGCCTGCTGATCAACTAGGAGCCTGCCGGATGTTCATTACCCCGGAATTGCGATAAGGAATGGACATCCGCTCTACTGTCATGGTAAAAGGGCCAATACCCAAGGCTCAGGCATCGTTACGGAGCGTTGGTTCCCACGAGGGTTTGCAAGCTATCGCTGCGGCGATTTCATAGTAAGACAAGAGGTAGTTGGCATGAAAATTATTGTTTCCGGTTCCCTGGCGTACGACAGGATAATGGATTTTCCAGAGCACTTCTCCGACCATATCCTGCCAGAGAAAATCCACGTTTTAAATGTTTGTTTCCAGGTTAACGGCGTGACCGAGAATTACGGTGGAACGGCAGGGAACATCGCCTATGCCCTGCGCTTGATGGGTGAAGCACCCGTGATATCCGCGGCCATTGGGCATGACCATCAGCGTTACTTTGCCTGGCTTGACGAAAACAGCCTCAGCAGGGAAGGGGTCAGGATCGTTGAACAGGAATTCACTGCCGGCGCCTATATCACCACTGACAAGGCCGATAACCAGATTACCGGATTCAATCCCGGTGCCATGCGCCACAGCTCGAATCTTGATTTCGCGGCCTTGATTCCGGAGCAGACCCTGCTCATCGCCTCCCCGGGCAATCTCGATGATATGATCAATTATCCGAGGATCTGCAAGGAAAAGGGGATCCGCTATATATTCGATCCGGGTCAGGCGCTGCCGGCACTGCAGGCCGGGGATCTGCTCGAGGCGATAACAGGCAGCTCCCTGCTGATTGTGAATGACTATGAGATGGATCTCATCCTGAACAAAACATCATTAAGCCGGGAAGCAATCCTTGAACGTGCCGGGGCGACCATCGTCACCCTCGGGGCGCACGGTTCTCTGCTCTATGAGAATAACGGCGAACAGAGAATTCCCCCCTTTCAGGCGAGAAAAGTTGTCGATCCGACAGGATGCGGTGATGCCTACCGCGGCGGCCTGATCAGCGGGCTCATGGCCGGCCGGGGGTTGCGGGAAAGCGCCCAACTCGGCAGCGTATGCGCCTCGTTTGCGGTCGAATGCTACGGCACACAGGTCTATCGCTTTACCCCTGATGAATTCAAACAACGGTTAAGTAACGGGGGAATGATCCCGGCCTGAGCTGAGAAACAGCGGTTGAGCAGCCCTTCTCCGGTTCGAACAGAGCCGGCGGCAGAGGAAAACCATAATCCATGCTGCTGCGGCCATGGTAACGAGGTTCCTGCCGCTCAGTTCAGCGCCTGCTGCAGATCCGCGATCAGATCTGCGGGTTCTTCCAACCCTATCGACAAGCGCAACAGACTGTTGCAGATGCCCAGACGCTGCCGCATGGCAGCCGGGATATCGCCATGCGTCTGCAAGGCGGGCAGGGTTATCAGGGTTTCAACTCCGCCGAGACTTTCAGCAAAGGAAATCAGCTGCATTCTTTCCAGCACTTGCTCGGCTACCTGAGGGCTTTCGACGCGAAAGGAGAGCATGCCGCCAAAGCCATCTGCCTGTGTGCGGCACAGGTCATGGCCCGGATGTTCAGGCAGGCCGGGATAGTATACGTCTTTCACCCGTGGCTGCAGCTGCAGCCACCGAGCTACCAGCAGGGCGCTGTCGGAGTGACGCTTCATCCGCAGCGGCAGGGTTTTTAAACTGCGCATCAACAGCCAGCAATCCTGGGGAGGCAGTATCCCACCGGTTGAGTTCTGCAGAAAATAGAGCTGTTCACCCAGTGCTGCATCTTTTGCCACCAGCACCCCGGCGCAGAGATCGCTGTGACCGCCCAGGTATTTGGTGGCGGAATGAACAACCACATCAGCACCCAGTTCGAGCGGGCGCTGTAGTACGGGGGTGAGGAAGGTGTTGTCGACAAGAAAGAGCAGACTCCGGGCTCTGCATATAGCGGCAAGGGTGCGGATATCGGAAATTCCCAGCAGCGGATTGCCCGGTGTCTCGACCAGCAGCGCCTTCGTCCGGGGAACAATGGCGGCCTCTACCGCCGTCGCGGTGGTTGTATCGACGTAGGTGGTGGTTATACCGAATTTGGCGAAAATTTTTTCCAGCAAACGATAGGTCCCGCCATACAGATCCTCGGAGGCGATGAGATGGTCGCCGCTGGAAAAATGCAGCAGCAGGGTGGTCAGGGCTGCCATCCCCGAGGAGAAAACGAGGCCGCGCGCACCCCCTTCGAGTTCGGCGAAGGCCTCTTCCAGGACAGCGCGTGTCGGATTACCGCTGCGCGTATAATCATAGCCGGTACTCTGTCCGACTCCTGGATGCCGATAGGTGGCGCTGGGATAGATGGGGAAGCTGATGGCCCCGGTGTGATCGTCACGACCGACCCCGATCTGCACACTTCGGGTAGCGGGATGGTTGATAACAGGCTTCATCTTGTCGGACCATTGATAAAAAGGTGATTGGATACTGCTAGAAGGTCTTTGACGTAAACGGTCCTATCCGCTCCGCAGACCTCGTTTCTGGACTACTCTAAGGTCACTGCCGTCACCGGGCAAGTGATTTTAGCAGGCCCGGTATCTAGTTCCGGCCGGCCCCCGGCGCCGGTATGCACGATTTTTTTTAACGCGCGGGGGATAGCCCTATCGGTAGGGAAGGGGGTGCTTAGCAGCTGTGTCAGGGCTTGTACGGTTTTTGTTTCAGGTAGTACGGTGCGCGGCTGTTGCGTTCCTCCAGGAAAAAACACGGCCGCCTTTTCTGCAAGGCGGCCGTGGCAGCTTATTTCATATAACAGTGCAACAGCGAAAAAAACATCAGCCTCTCGGCAGGGAGGCTAGTCTGCCTCTTCAATTTCGATTGCGCGTGTCGGACAGACATAAGCGCAGGCCTTGCAGCCGACACAGAGTTCGGCAAGCTCGCCAAAAGGTGTCTGGATGGCACGTTTGCTGCCCCGATGGGCAAAACTGATTGCACGCCTTCCCGATATCTCTTCACAGGCGCGGACACAGAGGCCGCAGAGAATGCAGTTGCTCGTCTCTTTCAGCTTGAACCGTGTGTCCCTGACGCCATATTCACGCGCGAGCTCTCTGATCGCCTCGGAGTCAGGTGAACGAGCGAGGTAGAGCTCCAGCAGGATTTTGCGGTTTTTTCTCACCCGTTCGCTGTCTGTCATCACCTCGATCCCTTCCTGGGCAGGATAAAGACAGGCGGGTTGGATGGATGGCCAGCCGCGCTTTATCACTTCGACCAGACAGAGGCGGCACGATCCGTAGGGTGACATTTCTTCGTGATAGCACAGCGTAGGAATTTTTATTCCTGCTCCACGGGCAACTTCAAGGATGGTCGTGCCCTTGGTTACCTCGAATTCCTTGCCGTCCAGAGTGAACTTGATCATGAATCTTACCTTTCCCGGTTATTCTACAGCACCAAACTTGCACACTTCGACGCAGATGCCGCATTTCACACATTTTTCCTGAATTATTTCAGCAACCTCTTTTTTCTTCCAGATGATAGCGTCTGACGGGCAGTTGGTGAAGCACAGGCCACATTTCTTGCAGTTATCGGTAATAACCTTGTACTGGAAGAGCGGTTTGCAGATCTTTGCCGGACATTTCTTATCCCTGATATGCGCGATGTATTCATCACCGAAATACATCAGGGTACTCAGGACCGGGTTAGCCAGGGATGTACCGAGTCCGCAGAGCGAGGCATCAGTAATGGTGCCACAGAGATCCTTCATCAGCTCGATATCTTCTTCCTGGCCCTTACCATCGCAGATCCTTTCAAGAATATTCAGCAGCGCAGCCGATCCGTCGCGGCAGGAAATGCATTTGCCGCAAGATTCATCGTTGCAGAACTCAATGAAGTACTTGGCAACGTTGACAACACAGGTTCCCTCGTCCATGACGATCATGCCGCCGGAACCCATGATCGAACCGGCCTCTTTCAGCTGTTCGAAATCGACGGGCATATCCAGCTTTTCCGCCGGAATGCAGCCGCCGGAAGGACCACCGGTCTGCACCGCCTTGAACTTTTTGCCGTTCGGTATACCGCCGCCGATATCGTAGATAATCTCCCGGAGCGTGGTACCCATTTCAACTTCGATCAAGCCGGTGTTGTTGATGTTGCCGACAAGGGAAAAGACCTTCGTGCCCTTGCTGGTTTCCGTACCCATGGAGGCATACCATTCCCCGCCCTTGTCGATGATGATGGGAACATTGGCAAAGGTCTCGACGTTGTTGAGTACCGTCGGCTTTTCCCATAACCCCTTGTCGGTTGCATGATCGTACTTGGAGGTCGGTTCACCGGGCAGTCCTTCGATCGAGGCGCGCAGCGCGCTCGACTCGCCGCAGACAAATGCTCCGGCGCCCTGCTTGATGAACAGGTCAAAACAGAAATCTGTCCCGAATATATTGTCCCCGAGCAGGCCATATTCCCGAGCCTGGCGGATTGCGGTGCGCAGAATGGAGGTGGCCAGCGGGTACTCAGCCCTGATGTAGACATATCCTTCGATGGAGCCGACACCGAGTCCGGACAGCAGCATTCCTTCGATCACCGAGTGCGGATCGGATTCAATGATACTCCTGTCCATATAGGCACCGGGATCGCCTTCATCCGCGTTGCAGATAATGTATTTCGGTCTCCCGGTGGCTTTTGCAGCCGAGGCCCATTTGCGGCCGGTTGGAAATCCGCCGCCGCCCCGGCCCCGCAGTCCGGAAATGGTTACCTGGTTGACGATATCTTCCGGGGTCATCTGCGTCAAGGCTTTTGCCAGAGCACGGTAGCCGCCCCTGGCAATATATTCGTCAATCTCTTCGGGATCAATCATCCCCCTGTTCTTCAGGGCTACCAGGGTTTGATGGCCGAAGAATCCGACATCGAGCAGATCAGGAACATCTTCCGCTTCCTCAGATCGTGCGGCTGCGGCTCCAACGCGCACGGACTCTCCGAGGAATCTCTCGTGGCCTACCCCCAGGGCGAACTCTTCAACGAGCTTTCCTTCCAGGACGTGCTCGGCGAAAATCTGCAGTGCATTCTCTTCGGACAGACCGACGTAGTGGACCGGTGCTTCACCTTTGAGTTCGACGGTTATCATCGGTTCCCGGCAGCACATTCCGGCACAGCCGGAGGTCGTCAGGATAACACCTTTGACATCGTTCTTCTTAAATGCATCCTCCAGGGCGGTCAGCACCTTGCCGGCGCCGGCGGCTATGCCGCAGGTGCCCATATGGACCGTGACTTTTGCCCGGCCCGCACCTTCGCTCAGGAGCGTACGCTTTCTTACCTTCTGGGTAATCTTCTCTAGATCGTCAATGCTCAGCTTTTGCATGGTAGTTATGTCTTCGGGCTTCATGATTTCAGTCGCCTGGGCGATGCGGCGCAATGGCGTCATCCCTTGTAATGTTTTATCAGTTCGGGCACCTTCTTCTTGGTCATCAGGCCGTGCACGTCTTCGTTGACCGTCAGTACGGGCGCAAGCCCGCAACAACCGATGCACCTGACTTCCTCGAGGGTAAACAGCCCGTCCGCAGTTGTCTCACCACTCTTGATATTCAGTGCCGGCTCGAACGCCTCGCGAAGCCCGTCAGCGCCTTTGACATGGCATGCGGTTCCGGTGCAGATGGTAATCCGGTTTTTACCAACCGGCGTCAGGCTGAAGGCATTATAAAAGGTGGCTATCCTGAATACGGTGGAAAGCGGCACATCCATCTCTTTTGCTATCTCGCGCAGGGCCGCCTCGGGCAGGTAGTTGAAGGCGCCGTTGATGTCATGGAGTATCGGCATCACCGCACCGTCAGTATTTCGATGTTTATCTATGATATCCTGGACCTGTTTCTTCTGGGTGCGGTCCAGCCTGGCTTTTTTCTTGTCAGGTTCGACATACATTTTGCCCTCACGGGCAAAGGTCCATTTCGTCCGGGTGTCGAAACTGCCGGTTTTTGCCATGCCTTTGACCGTGCTCAGGAGATCGGGTACGAAAAGCTCGATGTCATCCTTCACCTTCACCTGGCAGGCGAGGCGTGTGCCGGTTTTTCTCTCTTCCTTGCTGACAAACATCTCCTCGGTCGGCAGGAGGTCGCCGCCGCCGCTCTTGACGTTGAGCTTGCAGAAGCCGCAGCTTCCTCGGCCACCGCATGAAGCCGGTATTTCCATGCCCTGGTCGATCAGGACGGAAAGAAGCGTACTGCCGCCCTGGACGACAAATTCCTTGTTTCCGCCTTGCTGTGCGACGGAAACTTTGCAATCGCCGTAAGTAACGAGATATTTGTCGGCAATCAGAAGTATTACGGTGAGGGTAAAGAGAATTGCGGTAATGATCCCGACAGGAAGAAGCGTCTCAAGTGTCATCGTGCAGGGGCTCCCATGGATGTGGATGGGTTGGTAATGAAAGCGTTTCGTCTACATACTGTTTTTCTATCAGCGGTTTCGCCGTATTCCCGCCGGCGCTAGACCATGCCGCTGAAGCCCATGAAGGACAGGGCCATGATGCCGGTAATGATCATGATTATTCCGGGGCCTTGCAGTCCCTTGGGAACATTGCCGATCAGATTGAGTTTTTCGTATATGGCGGCGACGAGCAGCATCGCCAGCCAGAAACCTGCTGCCGCCGACAGTGAATACACCAGCGCCTGAATGTAGGACAAGCCGTCTACGGTGGTAACTTTCAGTGAGATGAAAAGCACGATGCAGTTTACCGTGATCAGCGGCAGGAAAATACCGAAGGAAGCCTGGAGCGCCGGGAAAAACCGTTCCATGATCATTTCAACCAGCTGGACACAGGCCGCGATGACAATGATAAAGACAATATACTGGAGAATCAGGGCGCCGGTCATATCGAGAAGCTGGTACATCACCCAGTTGGCAGATGACGTCAGCCCCACCACAAAGATAACAGCCGCACCCATGCCAATGGCTGTTTTCATACTGCGGGACAGGGCAATAAACGGACACATGCCCAGGAGGTAGAAAAGCGCGACGTTCTGGATCAGAAGCGCGGTGAAGAATATCGACAATAGTGAATTTTCGGCCATAGTCTCGCCTTTTTCCGATTCGTAATCTTAGATTCTCGTATAGCTGCCTCAGCCTTTGCCTGGCGGCTCAATCCCGGCCACCGTTCTGGTTATCCACAGGAAGATGCCGATAACGAAGAAAGCGCCGGCAGGAGCGGCTAGTACCACCCAGTCAACCCAGTTAGCGGGAGTGACCTTGACCCCGAGCAGGGTGCCAAAGGCAAATATCTCCCGGAAGATCGCTATTACCAGAAGGGTATAGGCATAGGCCAAGCCGTTTGCCAGTGCGTCGAGTATCGAATGCTGCGGTGGATTCTGTATGAAAAATGCCTCGGCCCGGCCCATGATGATACAATTGGTAATGATCAGCGGCACGTAGGGTCCCATGGCCTCGCTGATCGTCGGGAAGTAGGCCATCAGCACCAGATCGACAATGGTCACGCCCGCCGCAATGGTGATCATGTAGATGATGATGCGGACCCGGCCGGGAATAAGCTTTCTCATCGACGATATGATAACCGAGGTGAGGACGAGAACGAAGATTACGCCCGCGCTCATGGCGATGGCGTTTTCAACCTTGTTCGATATGGCCAGGGCGGAGCAGATACCGAGAGTGGCAGAGGAAATGGGATGTTCCCGCCAGATGCCGTTCTTGATCGTTTTAGCGCCCTTTTTCCCGAATATGTTCTTGAGGTTCATTATCTATCGACCTATCTGAGCTGTTGTTTCGCTGGCATTCTGATTAAGGATTTTCTCCATCGCTTTGGATGTCAGCGTTGCCCCGGTAATGGCGTCAACTTCGTTATCGGCAGCGGCTGTTCCTGCCGGTACGATGAGCAGTTTGGGTACAATTTTCTTGTTCTGGAAATTGGTGAGGTTGGTGGGGTCGAGAACCCTGCTGCCAAGTCCCGGTGTTTCGCTGTGCTTGATGATAGTAATCCCTTTGATGGTATCCAGTTTCGGTCCGAGGGCAATGATGCCGGTGAGGGGCCCCTGCGATCCGGCGCCGGCAAACTCAAAGGCGATGCTGCCGTCCTGGGACTTGTAGATCGTTTTGCCGCCAACCTCTTCAGTGCTGACATTGCTCGTGTAAACCTGTTCGATGGTGTTCGCCTCATACGGAATAACCAGTGCTTCGAGAACCTTTTTCCGCTTCTTCTCAAGCAGGTATTTTTCTATCCTCGGGCTGGTCAGCGTGTCGACCGCAACGAGCGCCGTGGACCAGAAGATACCGCACACCAGGACAAACCCAATCATCTTGATCTTGTCTATCACGCCTTCTCTCCAAACAAGGTTTCAGCCACTCCTCAAAAAAACTCTCTACGCCTGAGCCTTACGATAACGCATCGATAAAACCATGTGGTCAATCAATGGTCCGACCGCGTTCATGATAACAATGCTGAACATCACCCCTTCAACGTAGCCGGAAAAAACCCGGATCACGACCGTCAGGAGGCCGCACATGATGCCAAAAATAAACTTTCCGTTCCTGGTAAACGGCGATGTGACCGGGTCACAGGCCATGAACATGGCCCCGAACAGCACGCTGCCGCCCAGCACCTGGAAGATACCGAAGTTAAATGCTCCAGCGACCAGACCGTTTGCTGCCGCTGCGTTCTCAGCTCCACCGAAAAGCCCGCCGAGAACAGTGCCGCCGAAGGCGAACACGAAGACAGCGCCGATATAGGAAACCGGAATGCGCCAGTCACTGACCCTGGTGAGCATCAGGAAGATACCGCCAATGATGATGCCGAGTCGAAAGGTCTCTCCGACACTGCCTGACTGCGCGCCCATCAGCAGATCCGCAACCGGGGTCAGAACGGCCTGTGTCTTGGCAAGCGCCATGGGCGTTGCCGTCGATACCGCATCGACCGCCCCGCGCCAGGCACCGGGAGCCGTCCAGCCGCTGGTCAGGATGGTGGGAAAGGCGATGGTCACAAAGAGCCTGCCGACGAGAGCCGGGTTGAAAATATTGTGACCGGTTCCGCCGAAGACCTCCTTGCCGAAGAACACGCCGAAGAAGATGCCCACGGCAACAACCCACAGCGGCGTAGCCGGCGGCAGGATGAGCGGGAAGATGATGCCCGTGACGAAGAAACCCTCATGTATCTCGGTCTTCCTGATACAGGAAAAAGCCACCTCCACCAGTCCTCCCACCGCGTAGGAAACGAGGATCATCAGCAGAACCCGGGGCCCGAAAAAAAAGATCGAAGCGGCAATACAGGGCAGCAGTGCGACAATGACGATGGTCATGTAGCGCTTCACATCCATCGGGTCACGCACATGGGGTGCGCTCGCCGTCCGGGCGGCAGGGTAGAAAAAGATAAACTCTATGGCCTCAAAAAGCGGCTTGAGGTAGCCAAGCGAGCCCCGCGGCTCAAAATGAGGCCGGAACGAGTCAAACAAGTTATGCAGCCATTTCATCCCTATTCCCTTCTAACCTGGTTATCCGACATTGGTGTGTGGGGAGCGTGTCCATGCTCTTTCCCAGTATCGTCTAGCGGGTGATTTCCGCGCTTACGCAGCCTCACCCTCCGTCGCAATCTTCCCCTTTTCTTCCCGGAACATCTGCAAATGTTCAATCTTCGATAAACATACATATGAACACAGGCCGCATTCGACACACTGATGCAAACCGACACGGAGGGCATCCTCTTGCCGATCATTGTCGAGATAGCGGTATATTACGTGCGGTATCAATCCCGCCGGGCAGACATCTTCGCAATAGCCGCAGAAGAGGCACGGTCTGGGTTCACCGCGCACCGCTGTCGTATATTTTTCTCTGAACAGCGGTTTTAAGACACTGGCAAAAGAGCGGGAATATGAGTGTTTGTTCAAGCCGGCCTGTACAAAGGCCAGCACTTCCCGTTCGGTGTTTTCTTTCAGGACGGTAAGCGCAACACACTCAGCGTCCAGACCCTTCTGGGCAACGTCAATTACCCGGCCGGTCAAGACGCCGCCGTCGATCATTCTCACCTGCAGGCGTTCAGTATCCTGCTCCAGTAGAGCGGAGAGCGGGTAACCGATCGGCAGACGATAGTGTGCGGGCTTGCTGGCCGCAGGACCGCCGACCGATATGACACGCGTTACATAGGACCGGCCATGGTTCAATGCCTGTTCCGCACCAAGTACACCCTGCGCGTCAATCGTCCAGACGGTTTCAGGATTGAGCCCAAGTTTCTGGGCGGC
>JAHEMX010000322.1 GCA_024643445.1 Desulfobulbaceae bacterium
CGACCTTGTCGGCTCTTGCCCCGACGCTTGCTGCACTTGATATGCCGCCGCAATTTGAATAATGAAACGAAGCGGCCCGGGCTGACGGCCGTTGCAGAGGCCGTTGCTCAGGGTTGTGATAAAGACGTAATCTTTACAGAACAAGCCGATGCGGTATCCGGGTAAGAGTGGTTCAGGCCGTAAGATGCTGCATCGGTTTTCTGCTGCATTACTTGTCATCCTTCTGATTACCGGCTGCTCACCCTCCTGGATGAGCCATCAGGCCAATTTCTTCTTTCTCTATAACGGCCAGGACCAGCCCCTTGCTGAAGAAACACGTATCTATCTTAGCGGTTCCAGCCAGAGCGAGATCACGCCGGCAATCAGGACCATTGCCGGGCAACTCGAGGCCGATACCCGGCGTGAGCGCATGCTCAAAGCGATCGATTATCTCTGGACGCATTTCAGTTATGACAATCGTGAAGCCCATCTTTCCTTCACCCGGACGGCAGATGAGCTGTTTCAAACACAGGTCCTTGGCGGCTGTAGCGACTTTGCGCTTGTCCAGTCGGTTCTCTTCAGAGCCTTGGCTATTCCGGCGCGATTGGTGGTAACCGCTGATGTCGAGTGGATGGAGAAATACAAGGAAAACAACCTGTACATGACCCGCGGACATGTGTTTATAGAAGTCTACCTGGAAAATCGCTGGTATCTGGTTGATACCGCCTATCGCACCATCTATCTCGATTATCAGCGGTTCCAGAAGAGTTATCCCCGGAATTTGTTCTTCTGCTTTCGCGGCACTGACTACTGGAATATCGGTATCAAGACGGTAGATGATGTCGATCGTCTGCTGCGGGCAATAGCCCTGACGTTCAATCCTGTGCAGTATCGGGATCCTGTCTACACGAAGGTTTCTATCTAGCCTGGAGATGCTTGGCGGCGTCCTGCCGGATCACGCTCCTCATCCATGTAGAATCAGCACTCTTGTGAAAGCCCTTATCCAGTTTCAGCCAAAAGTCTCTATTCGTCCCGGGCGGCAGAATTCTCGACATATTCTGCGAAACTGTTATCCTTTAGCAGAATTTTTCGATTGAATATATCGCTCTATCGTTTGTCGATCATAATCGATTGTGCTGAAAGATAACTATTCCCTTGTACAGGAGAGCATGTGTTAAAGCCCTCGGTTTACAGTAAAGTATCAAAAACAACGGTACTCTACATTGTCCTTCTCGGAATTCTGGTATCGACCGTGATAGGAATTCTCGGGTATTCCGGGGCACTGCCGCTCTATTATATCGATAATCTGTTCTATGATTCGCTGATAAGAACCCAGGCTTCGGGCAAGACTGCCGAGCAGATTGTTGTCATTGACGTGGATGAACGGAGTATTGCAGAAATCGGTCAATGGCCCTGGCCGCGCTACCGGATAGCGGAGTTGATTGGTGCCCTGGCAGACATGCAGCCCGCAGCCATCGGGCTCGATATTATCTTTTCCGAACCGGATCGCACCTCTCCGGCGACCCTGCGCAAGAATTTTAAAAATGATTTTCACCTGGATATTACTTTTTCCGGCATACCCGAGCGGTTGACGGATAACGACGAACTCCTGGGAGAGGTCCTTGAGCAGAGCCGGACCGTTGGGGCCAATTATTTTTACTTTAATCAACCAGGCAGTGAACAAAGCTGCCTGAAGCAGTCCTTCTTTATCGAGGATGAAGGCGGTCTTCTTCACTTGCATGATGCGCCTGCCGTTCTTTGCAATACGCCGGAGATCAACAACAGACTGCTTTACAACGGGTATATAAACAGCATGCTGGATGCCGACGGGATGATGCGCCGCCTGCCCCTGCTGATCAGGCATGAAGGCCTTATTTTCCCCAATCTGTCGCTGGCGACCTTCATGCGCTCACTTGATATCGACGGCGGTGATGTCGTCGCCGGAACGTATGGCCCGGTATTGAAGATTGGTATGTACAGTGTGCCGATTACCAGCGAAGGTTTCGCCTATCTGCGCTTTAACGGTCCCTCTCGGCTGCAGGCTACTATATCGGCAGCAGATGTCCTGCGCGGCAAGGTGAGCCGCGACGATCTGCAGGGTAAGATCCTCTTTATCGGCACTTCCGCAATCGGCTTGAGCGACATCGTGCCGACACCGGTTGACGGCCTGTTTCCCGGTGTCCACACCCATTTCCTGCTGGTTGACAATATTCTTAATGCATCGATGATTTACAAACCGGAGTGGGCGGAGGCGGTTAATCTGATTTTGTGTGTCGTGACCGGCTTGTTCATGGTTCTGCTGTTTGTCAGGAGTTCCGGCCCCCTCGTCTTACTGTTTGGCACGGCAAGCCTGGCACTTCTGGCCATGCTGGCTGCAACGGTGTTCTTTTTGGCTGAAAATGTCTTTATTTCCCCCGGACGGCCGATTATCGTTGCGGCATCCCTGTTTGCTTTCTGCTCTGCCGTCCGTTATGCCATCGAGAAACGGGCTGCTTTCAAGTGGTACCAGCAACTCGCCAATGTTCAGCAGGTAACCATAGAATCAATGGCAACAGTGGCCGAAACGAGGGATCCTGAAACAGGTGCACACATCAAGCGTACGCAGCATTATGTAAAGGCACTTGCCGAAGAACTCCTCAGGACCAAAAAATGTACTGATATTCTCAACCCGGTATATATCGAAACACTGTTCCTTTCGGCTCCTCTGCATGATATTGGCAAAGTCGGTGTCCCTGATAACATTTTGATGAAACCGGGTAAATTGACCGATGAAGAATACATGGAAATGAAAAAACATACCCTCTACGGTGAAAAGACCCTGGTCAGCACCATGCAGAAAATAAAAGGAGACAACTTCCTCCTGGTTGCCGCGGAAATAGCCGCAACGCACCATGAAAAATGGGATGGCACCGGCTATCCGAAATCTCTTGCCGGGGAGGACATCCCCTTGTCGGGCAGGCTGATGGCTGTCGCCGATGTGTATGACGCCCTGACCAGCAAGCGCTGTTACAAGGTCCCTTTTACCCATGCCAATGCCAAGGACATCATGGTTGAAGGGAGGGGCACTTCTTTTGACCCCATGGTGCTTGACACCTTCTGGGCTATCGAAAAAAATATCCTGGAGATATCCGCCTAAATTCATGACGATTAGGTCTACCGGGTATCTTGTCCTATAGCGGCCTCTCCCTCTCCATAAAATAGGCGGAAATGGCAGTTTCATGCCGGCGTTTACACTGGTCCCTTGGCAAAGATCCTTCCGGTGTACGTTCATCGCTTGCCGGCCAGATGCTTGCCAAGCCTTCGTCTGAGAAAAAATTACCACTCTCAGTCAGTCTCCCAGCATTTTGTTTATCCGTGCAGTACCGCCAACAGTCCATGCTTCTTCTCGACAGCGCTTTCAGCATCTGCAGCAAGGGCGAGCAGGCGTGCAATTGAGCATTCTGGCAGGAGGTAGAAGGTCACCGATGAGGTGCCGTGCGAGCTAGCAGGGAAATGTTCTGCTACCAAGCGGTCCCATTGTTCCACGTAATCACCTTTGCCGGGCAGCAGGGATGCTGCAGGCGCCGGCGAAGTAACAGAAGTTTGACAGATTTCTGCAAAATCGCTGACGATGTCATCGTGGACTTTCACTGCCGCCTCATGAAATTGTTTGACCTGGTTGACCAGATGAACCGGGCCTACCTCAATTTTTCCCGGCAGCGTCAGCTTCAGTATCGGTATGGCCGTTTTTTTTCCTTCTTTTTCATAGCGCGTGAAAATTTCGTCACCAGCGTCCGGGGAAGTGGCCAGCCAGAGATCAGGTTCGGCAAAGGATTTGCAATCCATCAGCTTCAGCCAGGCCCCGAAGCGTGTCCTGATTTCACGCGGACGAGGGATTTGAAGCTTCGATCGTATCTGTTCCAGCTCATTGAACAGCTGTTCGCCATCCTCATCGCTATCCCCCTGCAGCTCCTGGAACATGGTGATTTCCTTGTCGTCGAGATACTGCAGTTCCTGCAGCAGCACACGCTCCTCACGATCGAGGATCTCTGCGATGGCAAGAACAAGCCGGGACTGCCAGAGCACCATTTCTCTATAGCCGACGACATCACCTTGGAGTTCATGATTCTTCAGCAGGCTGGAAATAATTTCAGAACGCATCTCCCCGCCCGTTTCTCTTTTTGAAGCGGAGAGGCCGGCCACGGTCAGCGCAGTGAGCTGGGCAGCATAATCATCCTTTCGGTGTTCAATATCGTTGACGAGCCGCTGAAAACGATCACGGTCAGCACCAAGCGGGGCGGGAGTATATGCTTGACACAAACCGCTTTCCATGAAAAGATCAGTCTCCGTTCGTTCCCTGTCGGGAGCCGGCTCGACTGTCCGCAGATAGTGAACGGGGTGGCAGAGCAGGAAAAGCGGATAAAGTTTTTCTTTGAAAATATCGGTATCAGGGAACAGCACGGTATCAAATGAGGTCATATGCAAACCATCGGGGAAAAGGTTCGTTTCATCCTGTCAGCCGGCATCTATCTACTTTTTAACCTGCGGATAGGCCCGGATCTTGGTGCAACAGTCGCGGCGACCGGCTGGCAGCTTCTGCAAACGGCGCCATTCGTGGCCGGCGTAACGTATTTCACTATTTCTATCCTGCAATACATGGGGGACGGGAGTAAATTACCATGGGATCGCCGATTACGCCTCTTTTTTGCGATTGGCATTATCGCCGGCCTCATCCTCGGTATCTGGGAATATGGCGGTGTCACTTTTAACTCGTAAAGCAAGCTGATTCGTTCCGGTCTCTGCCTCAGGGCACTCTTCAGCACGTCTGCTGAAGGTATTCGAGCGGCTGAGTGCTCAGACTCCGTGCAAATTTTGCACTCATCCGGGTCAGCTGATTGTTGTCGTCCATGAGCTATGTTATAGTCTGCTCAACAGCGTTTCGCCCGTGCTTTTGCCACCGTTGTGGCTGGTAATTTCCCGTTGATCATAACCCCATGTTTTACCTGCACACCTCAAACAGGACTGAAAAACTTGCCGATCACTTGAGCA
>JAHEMX010000323.1 GCA_024643445.1 Desulfobulbaceae bacterium
AGCGGTGCCGGACCATTGCTGTACCTGTTGTGCGGCGATGTCTTGAGCCGGGGCGGCAGGATTTCCGCCCTCCTGGATCGCTCTTCTTTCATGAGCGTGGTGGGAACGACCCGCCTGATGCGCGGGCAGATGTCAAAACTTGGCCAGGGATTATCTTCACTGGGCTCAATGCTCAAGGGCAGGATTGTTCCCCGATATCGCACTCAGATCGTAAAAGCAGTGCGCCAGGACGGCTGTATCGAGGCCACAACGAGCAAAATATCGCCGGATGGTACCATTATCAACGGCAGCAGTCGGCACTGCAGAACGCCATTGATTGCCGTCACTAATGGTTTTGTGGGCAATGTCGAACTGCCTCAGATCGCCGGCTGTACTATTGATTATGCAATAGATAAAGGTGGATGGTTCGTCACTGTTGATGCATCGATGGAGACTTCCGTTCACGGTATGTTTGCGGCCGGGGAAATAACCGGTGTCGCCGGCGGCCACAAGGCCATGGCGGAGGGACAACTGGCCGCACTCTCCATCCTGCACCAGTGCGAAAGGATCAATGATCGTGACTTTGAAACCAGGCGTAAGCCGTTGCAGGTCAATCGCGCGCGTTTCCAGCGTTTCGGCGCCTATCTGAATCGCCAGTGGGCGATCCCGCCGAAAGAGTGGGACACCATTGCCGACGACACCATCATCTGCCGCTGCGAAGATATCACGCTCGGTAAGATTCGCCGCTGGATAAAGGAAGGCTTCACCTCCCCCGCTGTATTAAAAAAGGCCACCCGCTGCGGCATGGGAAACTGTCAGGGACGTACCTGCGGTCCGCTGATATACGACATTATAGCCGCCTACGCACCGGAGTCCCGCATTAAGCCATTTTCTGTTCGTATCCCGGTAAAACCGATACCCCTGGGTGATCTTGCACAGATGCAGGTCGTATAACAGTTGATGGTGTTCAAAAAGGCCCGTCACCTCCTGGAAAGAGGGTAAGGAAGAAGACAGAAGTATACCTGCCCGGATGCCTGCACGGTTGCGTCAACAATTCATTATTTGAAGCGCAAGATGCTGTTGCTTCGGCGCAGGAAGACACCAAAGGCAGGCGCGTTTCAGAAAAAACAAAGAGATGAGTGCATTGAAAACAGAATACAGGATTGAAAGTGATTTTTTAGGTGAGAGACAAATCAGCTCCGACGTCTATTATGGCATCCAGACGCTGCGGGCGATAGAGAACTTTCACATCACCAATATCCCCATCTCCCGCGAACCGAGAATGGTACGTGCCCTGGGCTACGTGAAAAAAGCGGCGGCATTGGCCAATATGGACAGAGGCCTGCTGGAATCAAGGATCGGCGAAGCTATTGTGAAGGCCTGTGACGAGGTTATCGAAGGAAACCTCGACAACTATTTTATCGTTGACGCACTCCAGGGCGGTGCCGGAACATCAACCAACATGAACGCCAACGAGGTGATTGCCAACAAAGCCCTCGAGATCTTGGGCTATGAGAAAGGCCGTTATGACATCATTCACCCGAACGACCAGGTAAATCTATGCCAATCGACCAATGATGTCTATCCCACGGCATTGAGGATTGCCCTCCTGCTGCTGATCCCTGAATTGATGGAGAGTATGCGGGCATTGTCACAGACCTTCAGGAAAAAAGCCCATACCTTTAAGAGCATTTTAAAAATGGGCCGTACCCAGCTTCAAGATGCAGTGCCCATGACCCTGGGACAGGAATTTCATGCCTTCGCCACCACGATAACCGAAGATGTTCAGCGTCTGGCAAACAGCATGACTCTGTTTCATGAAATCAATCTCGGTGCCACAGCCATTGGCTCCGGTATCAATGCGCCCGATGAATACCGGCATCTGGTGCTTAACAGGCTGAGGGAAATCAGCGGCCTGTCCCTGAAGAGTTCCAGGGATCTGTTCGAAGCTACCTGGGATACGGGAGCCTATGTACAACTCTCCGGCGTACTGAAAAGAATCGCCATAAAACTATCAAAAATATGTAATGATCTAAGGCTTCTCTCGTCTGGTCCCAGAACGGGATTTGGCGAAATAAATCTCCCGAAAGCACAGCCTGGCTCCTCCATCATGCCAGGCAAGGTGAACCCTGTAATCCCTGAAGTCGTTAACCAGATTGCCTTTCAGGTAATCGGCATGGACGTCACCGTGAGCCTTGCTTCAGAGGCCGGCCAGCTGCAATTGAACGCCATGGAGCCGGTCATGATATTCGATCTGTTTTTCATGCTCTCAATACTCCGGCGCGGCTGCAAGGTGCTGGAAGAGCGGTGTGTGAGGGGGATAACCGCCAATAAAGAACGATGCCGGGATCTGGTACTCAACAGTATCGGGATCGTGACGGTCCTGGCTCCCTTCATCGGCTATGGAGCTGCCGCCGCTATCGCCGAACAGGCAAGCAAGACGGGACAATCCATACAGGAGACGGCAAGGCAATCCGGACTTATCGATAGTGAACTGATAGACAAAATGTTCTCGATTGAAAATTTGATCAAACCAGAATTCTTCCACTAGCAGTATGCCTCAGGTGACGCAATGAAACATTTTATTGATTCAGAATGGGTCGAAAAAGCTGACAAAATGGGCGTTTATGATCCCTATGACAATTCTCTGATCGATTATATTCCCAAAGCTGACCTGAAGGATGTGGCAAAGGCGCTGGATGCCGCAGAGAAGGGCTATCAGATCACCAGAAGAATGCCGGTACATCAGCGGGCGCAGATCTTATATTCAACCGCCGGCATCGTACAGAGAAAGGCGGATGAATTTTCCCAGGTGCTGGCACGGGAGAGTTCAAAGACCATCAAGGAGGCCCGCAAAGAAGTCGGACGCTGCGTCAATACCCTTACCGTTTCAGGAGAAGAGGCAAAAAGAATCCATGGAGAAACCATCTCTTTTGACAGCTTTCCCGGGGGGGAGAACAGAAAGGGATACTACTATCTCAATCCGATCGGCATCATATTGGCGATAACACCTTTCAACGACCCGCTGAACCTGGTGGCACACAAGCTCGGTCCTGCTTTTGCCGGCGGCAACAGCGTTATTCTCAAACCATCATCCTTGACCCCGCTTTCGGCAATCAAATTGGGTGAAGCTTTCCTGGAAGCGGGATTACCGCCTGAAGCCCTGCAGATCATCACCGGAAACAGCAGTGAGATCGGCACGACCCTGATCAAGGATGACCGCGTCAAGATGGTATCTTTCACCGGCGGCATTAATGCCGGCAAAAGCATTGTATCGATGGCAGGCATTAAAAAAATGGGAATGGAGCTGGGGTCGAACTCCCCGGTTATCATCTGGCGCGACTCCGATATCGATTGGGCGGTGGAATCCTGTGTGGCCGGCTCTTTCTGGGCGGCGGGTCAGAATTGCCTGGGAGTTCAGCGCATCTACATCCACAAAGAAATATATGATGAATTCAAGGATAAATTTCTCCGAAAAACCAGGCAGATAAAAACAGGAAACAAACTCAGTGAAGAGACTGACATGGGACCGATGATCACAGCAACGGAAGCGATCAGGGTAGAAAGACTGGTAAATGACGCGGTTGCTTCCGGCGCGAAAATACTCTGCGGAGGTCAACGAAACGGTGCTTTTTATGAACCGACCGTGTTAGAAAACGTGCCGAAGACCTGCCAGGCATACCGGGAAGAAATCTTTGGTCCCGTGGTGCATCTATTCCCGATAGATGACATTGACAAAGCAATAGCGGAGGCGAACAGCCTTGAATACGGACTCCATGCCGCCATATTCACCAGAGACGTCAACCTTGCCTTCAAAGCTGCCTATGAAATAGAGTGCGGCGGGGTCATGATCAATGACTCTACTGATTATCGTCTCGATTCGATGCCCTTTGGCGGCGTTAAAAACTCAGGACTGGGGCGGGAAGGCATTAAATTCGCCCTTCTGGAGATGACGGAGCCGAAAGTCATCTGTTTTCATCACTGATAACAGGAGGGTACTTGCCGTAAAACGGCAGGGCGCCTTGAACAATCAGATTGTTCGAGGCGCCCTTTTCTTCTTTCGTTGAAGAGCGGCTACTCACCTGGCCGTAACAGCCGCCATAGTGCTTTTAAATCATCCCCAGGCGTTTCAATTCTGCCTTCAAGGCCTCGGTGGTTGCTTCATCGGCCGCCGTCATCGGCAGGCGCGGCGTGCTGTCCTGCATACGGCCCAGGAGTTCCAGGGCCTTCTTCGGGCCTGCCGGGCTCGGGGACATGAACATCAGTTTCATCAGCGGGAAGAGCCGGTAATGTTCCTTCTTCGCCGCTTCCACATCTCCACGCAGGGCCGCTTCCATGGTCCGGGCCATACCGGCGGGATCGACGTTTGACACGACAGAGATAACGCCGTGGCCGCCGACAAATATGGTCGGCATGGAGGTGAAATCATCGCCGGAAAGCAGGATAAAATCCTTCGGGCAGAAGCGGACCACATCACTGATCTGCTCGAGACTGCCGCACGCCTCCTTGACACCGATGATATTGGGGATGGCGGCCAGTCTGGCAATCGTTGCAGGCATGATATGGATCACGGTCCGGCCCGGAACATTGTAGAGGAAGATAGGAATATCAACCGCCTCGGCGATCGCCTTGAAATGCTGGTACAGCCCTTCCTGGTTCGGTTTGTTGTAATAGGGTGCCACGGAAAGTACTGCATCGGCACCGCTGTCGCGGGCACTTTCGGTGAGTTCGATGGCCTCGATGGTATTGTTGGCCCCGGTACCCGCTATCACCGGAACACGTCCGGCGACGGTCCTGACCGTCAGGTCAATGACCCGCTTGTGTTCATCAAAATCCAGCGTGGCAGACTCTCCTGTTGTCCCGCAGGGGACGATGCCGTGTATGCCGCCGGCAATCTGGTATTCGATCAACTCGACCAACCCCTTCTCGTCAAGCTTTCCATCAATAAACGGGGTGACGAGAGCGGTGATCGCACCGTGAAATCGCTCCATGGTCCCCTCCTTTGTTATTCTTTCAATAATTAATA
>JAHEMX010000007.1 GCA_024643445.1 Desulfobulbaceae bacterium
GGTCGAGCAGATCAGGAACCTGGCGCACAGCAGCTTCGATGGCCTGAAGATTGCCTGTTACTACGGCTGTCTCTCGCTTCGTCATCCGAAGATTACCGGTGTGTGCAATTTCGAGCAGCCGGAAGCACTTGAGATCATCATGGAAGCGGTCGGCGCACAGCCTGTTTCCTGGTCGCACCGGACTGAATGCTGCTCCGGCAGTCTTACCATGGCGCGTCCGGACATCGCCCGCAAACTCGTCGGTGACATTGTCGCTGCGGCACGCCGTGCCGGCGCCGAGGCGATGGTTACCGACTGCCCGATGTGCCAGGCCAACGTCGAGAGCCGCCAGCTGGACCTGGCCGACAACAACCATCTGCCGGTGTTCTTCGCCACCGAGCTGCTCCTGGCAGCCCTGAGCGGAAGCTATCCGGCAAAACAGCACAAGCTTCATCTCGTATCTCCTGACATCCTGCAGGCTGCCATGAGAACGTCTCCTGAGCGCAGGGAGGAACCGGTATGACAGAAAATCCGAAGACGAAACTGGTACCCAGAACTACTGGCGCCGTAATGATTGTCGGCGGGGGCATAAGCGGTATGCAGTCTGCTCTTGACTTGGCAAATTCCGGCTTCAGGGTCTACCTGGTTGAGAGCTCTCCCGCCATTGGCGGGAAAATGGCCCAACTGGACAAGACCTTTCCGACCAACGACTGCTCCATGTGTATCGTCTCGCCCAAACTCGTCGAGGTCGGCAGACACCGGAATATTGAACTGCTTACCCACAGCGAGGTCGTCGGCCTCGAAGGGGAGGCGGGAAACTTCAAGGCGCGTATCCTGCAGCGGGCACGTTATGTGGATATCGATAAGTGTACCGGCTGCGGACTCTGCGAGATCGTCTGCCCGGTGACCCAGATTTCACATTTCCCCGAACAGCCCGAGGCGGGGCAGGAGAAAAAGAAACTGCGCGCCAAGGACAAGGCGCTGATCACCGGCTCGGCACCGCCGCGGCCGACCTCGCTCTCGGCCTGGACCTTCCGGGTCGATGAAGAAAAATGCTCCAAGTGCGGCAGCTGTCACCGCGCCTGCCTGCATGGTGCGGTGAGCTGGCAGAAAAAAGAGATTGCCGCCATCGATCAGGACAAGTGTACCGGCTGCGGGGCCTGTTTTGTGGCCTGTCCTGAAAAGTTTCAGGCGATAACCGTAGACAATGCGCCCGATCTTGATTTGAGTCTGGGTGCAGCGATTCATGCGCGATCCCGGGAAATAAAGAAGGAGCTGAAGGGAGAAGGCAACGGCGTCTGCATCCGCTGCGGTCTCTGCGCCATGATGTGCACCAAGGTCATGGGTATCGGTGCGCTTGCCATGGTGTCGGAGGGCATCCAGGCCGGCCGGGATATCTGTCAGGTCTGCGGCGCCTGCGCCTCGGTCTGTCCGGTGAATTTCCTGGATGTTCCCGCGTTGACCGACAAAAAAAACCGGCCGCTGTTCGACGAATTCAACGAGGGGCTCAATGTCCGCAAGCCCATCAATATTTTTTATCCGCAGGCCGTGCCCCGTGTCCCGGTGATTGACGAACAGAGCTGTGTACAGCTCAACACCGGTGCCTGCGGCACCTGCAAAACGGTCTGCGGCGTGGGGGCAATCGATTACACCCATGTCGAAAAGGAAAAGGAGATAGCCATCGGTTCCGTCATCTTCTCGCCCGGCATCGAGGTGTTCAACCCCCGTCAGCGCGGCGAATTCGGCTACGGGCTCTATAAGAACGTCGTCACCAGCATCGAGTTCGAACGGCTGCTCTCGGCATCGGGACCGACGTCTGGAACCGTTGCGCGGCCGGGCGATGACAAGCATCCGAAGAAGATTGCCTGGATCCAGTGTGTCGGCTCCCGGGATCATACCTGCAACCGCGACTACTGCTCGTCGGTCTGCTGCATGTATGCGTCCAAGGAGGCGTACATCGCCCGCGAGCACGATTCCTCCATCGAGCCGACCATCTTTTATATCGACATGCGCTCGTTCGGGAAAAATTTCGATACCTATATCACCCGGGCCAAGGAAAACAAGGTGCGTTACGTGCGCGCCATGGTCAGCCGGGTTTTCGAGGATCCCGTGACCGGTGATCTCGAGCTTCGCTATATCGATGAGAATGGCGACAAGCAATCCGAAGTCTTCGAAATGGTCGTTCTGTCTGTCGGGATCCAGGTTTCCGAGGGTTCGAAGAGACTTGCCGAAACCCTCGCCATTGATGTTGACGGATTCGGCTTCGCGGTGACCGACGGCTTCAGTCCGCTTACCGCTTCCCGGCCGGGCATCTTTGTGAGCGGGGCGTTCAACGGTCCCAAGGACATTCCGGAAACGGTCAGCGAGGCCTCCGGTGCCGCCCAGGCCGCTTCCGTCTGTCTCGCCGATGCACGGGGAACCCTTCTGACGGAAGAAGTCCTGCCCCAGGAGCGCATCGCCGAGCCGGGTGAGCCGCTGAGGATCGGTGTCTTTGTCTGCCACTGCGGCTCGAATATAGCCTCCGTCGTAGACGTGGCGGCGGTGACGGAATATGCGAAAACGCTGCCCAACGTCGTTTATGCCACCCATCCGCTCTATACCTGCTCACAGGACTCGGTGGAAAACATCAAGGGGCTGATCAATGAACACAACCTGAACCGGGTCGTGGTATCGGCCTGTTCGCCCAGTACCCATGAACCGCTTTTCATGTCTACCCTGCGGCAGGCCGGCATCAACAAGTATTATTTTGATATGGCAAATATCCGGGACCAGTGCAGCTGGGTGCATCCGCTTGAGCCTCAAAAAGCCACGGAAAAAGCCAAACGGCTGATGCGCATGGCAGTTGCCAACGTTTCCCAGGCCGAGCCGCTCAGCGAACTGGAATTTGATGTCGAGTCAAGTCTTCTGGTCATTGGCGGCGGGGTCGCCGGCATGACGGCAGCGGTCGAGGCTGCCAAACAGGGCTTTGGTGTCTATCTGGTTGAACAGCAGACGGAGCTTGGCGGCCAGGTGAACAATCTGCAGCGCAGCTGGGATGGCCAGGATTTCCGGCCCTTCCTTTCCTCGTTGAAGGAACAGGTGCTCAGCAATGAAAAGATCAGGGTGTTGACCAACTCGGCAGTGGTCGACCAGAGCGGTTTTGTCGGATCGTTCGAGAGCGAGGTGATGACGCCGAGCGGCGGTACCCGGAAAATAGAGCACGGTGCCACGCTCATTGCCACCGGAGCCAGGGAATACCGGCCTGATCTTTACGGTCTTAATGAGTTCGACAACGTCGTCACCCAGACCGATTTTGAAACGATGATCGTCGAAGATCCCGTACGGGCCTCCTCCTGGTCGAATATCGTTATGTTGCAATGCGCCGGCTCCAGGTGTTCCGAGCACCTCGATTACTGTTCACGAATCTGCTGCAACCAGGCGGTGAAAAACAGTCTTCGCCTCAAGGAACTAAACGCAGATGCACGCATCGATGTTTTGTACCGGGATATGCGCTGTTACGGCCTGTCGGAGCTTGATTATCGCCGGGCCCGCATGCAGGGGGTAAATTTTATTAGCTTCGATCCCGAAAAATCCGCGCCTGATATCAGCACTGATGGGAAAACAGTCGAGGTTCTGGCCTACGATCCTTCCATTCGCATGAAGGTAAGCCTCAAGCCGGATCTGCTGGTCCTGTCAACCGGGATCGTGCCGCGCGACAACGAAGAACTTGCCACCATGCTGCGCGTGCCGAGAAATAAAAACGGCTTTTTTATCGAGGCCCACGCCAAGCTGCGCCCGGTGGATCTGGCCAGTGAAGGGATTTTCATGGCAGGAACGGCTCACGGTCCGAAAAATGTGACCGAGACAATCGCCCAGGCGCACGCGGCGGTGGCCCGGGTGGCAACGATTCTGGCCAATAAGAAACTCAAGCTCTCGGGCGTCTTTTCTACCGTTCACCCGGAAAACTGCGCTGTCTGCCTGACCTGTGTCCGGGCCTGTCCCTACGGCATACCGGTTATCAACGAGGAGCATACGGCCTATATCAATCCTGCCCTGTGCCAGGGCTGCGGTATCTGTGTGGCGGAATGCCCGGCCAAGACCATAACGCTTGGCCGGTTTGAAGACAGGAATATAAATGCCAAGCTGCAATCATACACAGGAGTGGCTCACGCAACCGAAGAAGGAGGAGTGTGATGGAGGAGTTTACCCCCAACGTCATTGTTTTTGCCTGCCGCCACTGAGCATATACCGCTGCGGACCTGGCAGGTTCGGAAAGAAGGTCTTACCCCCCGTCGATCAGTATAGTGATGCTGCCGTGCACCGGCAGGATAGATGAATCTCTACTGCTCAAAGCCTTTGAGAACGGGGCTGACGGGGTAATGGTCATCGGTTGTCTGGAGGGAGATTGTCATTATGTGAATGGTAACATCCGTGCCCGGTCGCGGGTTAAGCGGGTTTACTCCATCCTGGAGCAGATCAGGATCGGGCCGGACCGGATACGGATGTACAACCTAAGCGCCGGAGAGGGCGCGAAATTCGCCGCCTTTACCAATGAATTTGTTTCTCAGATAGAAAATCTCGGGCCCAGCCCGATAAACGTGGCCAGGAAACAAGCGGCCAGGGAGTCTGCACAGGAGGTACAAGCAACATGATTACCGGAACGCCCAAACCAATTGAAGAGATTCTCGAGATGATTGAGCCTTACGACAATATCATTGTGGCAGGCTGCTTCGGCTGTGTGACAGTCTGTCGGGTTGGCGGCGACAAGGAAGTCCAGGTGCTTTCATCGACGCTGAGACTGGCCCGGGAAGCAAGCGGCAGGAAAATCGAGATAAAGGAGATCTGTCTTGAGCGTCAGTGTGATCCGGAATATCTCGAACCCATGCGGCCCTATGTCGAGGATTACCAGGCAGTACTCTCCATAGCCTGCGGAGCGGGCATTCAATTCATGGCAGAGAAATTCATGAAAACACCCCTGCTGCCCGGAATTAATACCGGCTTTCTCGGGGTTACGGAACGTCAGGGAGAATGGGCGGAACGCTGCCAGGGATGTGGTGATTGCGTCCTGCATCTTACCGGAGGTATCTGCCCGGTTACCCGCTGTGCCAAATCGATCTTCCACGGTCCCTGCGGCGGTTCGGTAAACGGAACCTGTGAAGTTGCAAAAGACATAAAATGCGGCTGGCAGCTCATCATCGATCGTCTGAAATCACTGGATCAAATGGAAAACTATGGAAAACTCAAGCCTTACAAGGGGTGGGATGCGTCCCGGGATGGCGGCCCGCGTAGGATTCTCAGGGAGGACATGATATAATGAAATCAGCTAGCAATCTCGAGAGGGTGCTTACTGCAGGTCATTTTGCCGTTACCGGGGAGTGCGGTCCTCCGCGCGGGGCTGATCCTGAAAAGGTATTGAAAAAGGCTGCACTGGTTAAGGGAAACGTCGATGTCTGCAACGTTACCGACAACCAGACATCCGTGGTCCGCATGAGTTCACTGGCCGGCTGCATGCTGGTGAAGCAGAGCGGCATTGAGCCGCTGCTGCAGATGGTTGTCCGCGACCGCAACCGGATCGCCCTGCAGTCCGATCTGCTCGGGGCAGCGGCGCTCGGGGTGCACAACCTGCTCTGTCTGTCGGGAGATCACCAGAAATTCGGCGATGATCCAAAGGCCAAAAACGTTTTCGATATCGACTCGATCCAGCTCATTCATCTGGTAAAGACCATGCGTGATGAGGGTATTTTTCCCTCGGGTGAAAAACTCGACGGGGTGCCGAGATTCTATATCGGCTGTGCGGTCAATCCCTTTGCCGATCCGTTTGAGATCAGGGTACCTAGGCTGAAGCTGAAGGTTGATGCCGGCGCCGATTTCGTGCAGACGCAATGCATCTACAATATGGATAAATTCAAATTGTATATGGAAGGGGCCAGAAAACAGGGGCTGCATGAGCGGGTCAAGATCCTGGCCGGGGTCACACCGCTCAAATCAGCCGGCATGGCAAAATTCATGAACCGGATGGTTGCCGGTATCGATATTCCCGATGAGGTGATCAAGCGGGTGGCGGATGAACCCAAGGAAAAGCAGGCGGCCAAGGGAATCGAGATCTGCATCGAACAGATTCAGGAATTAAAGGAGATGGAAGGAATTGCGGGAGTGCACGTGATGGCCATTGAGTGGGAAGAAAAACTCAATGAAATTGTAGGCGGGGCTGGTTTGCTTCCCCGTCCGGTTGTCGAGCAGTAACACTATCTTTAATAACGTTGTACGACCTTAACGGAGGAACATAATGGCAGACAAAAAAAAGATCCTGTTGGTTGATGATGATCCGGATTTTGTTGAAGCGGTAAAAGTTATCGTCGAGAGTGGCGGATACGATGTCACGGTGGCCTATGATGGAAAAGAGGGGCTTGAAGCCGTCGCGGAAGACAAACCCGATCTCATTGTCCTTGACGTCATGATGCCGGTGATGAATGGGCATGAGGCGTGCGCAAAGCTCAAAGCGGATGAGGCCACCAAGAGCATTCCCATTATCCTGCTGACGGCAGTGGCTGATCGGGTGACCACCAGCACGTATACGCACCGGGATATGCTTGAGAGCGAGGCGGAGGATTATATGCCCAAACCGGTCGAACCTGACGAGTTGCTCGAGCGCATAAAGAGTTGGCTCACCTGATATTCGAGGTACCCGTAAGCAGTAGTTTCATGCTGCCGCACGTTCACTCGCGCGGCAGCGGACAGGAGGGATCGAGGTGAAAGACCGCCTGGCTTGAGGAGGGGAGCATTTCGATGGAAACGGTTCGTGTATTAATCATCGATGACGAAAAAGTGATCCGTGAGGGGGTTGCCCGTGCGCTGGCTGACAGAGGGTTTGTCATCGCCAAGGCCGAGAGTGGAGAACGCGGCATTGAAATGATAGAAGAACAGGGTTTTGATATTGTTCTGCTTGACTTGATGATGCCGGGCATTGACGGTTTCGGCGTGCTCGAGTGGATAGGCAAGAACTCGCCCCGCACCGAAGTGATCGTCATTACCGGATTCGCCACGGTTTCCAAGGCTGTCACGGCCATGAAGCAGGGTGCCTTTGATTTCGTCGGCAAACCCTTTACGCCTGATTATATCCGGATTGTGGTCGATCGGGCGGTGGACAAGATCCGTCTGGAAGCTGAGGCTGAGAGGCTTCGTGAAGAGCGTATCCTCAGCATGGAGGCGATCCAGAACGAGCAGAGTCTGCTGAAAACGGTTTTCGGCTGTATGGTTGAAGCCGTTCTGATCACGAACCCGAGCAGTGTCGTGGTGCACCATAACCCGGCGGCAATCAAGATCCTGGAAATCCAGACCGACCCGGTCGTCGGCAAGCCTCTGGCAGCCTCCATCAAAAACGATGGTGTCGTACAGATGGTGGGTGAAGCAATTAGCAAAAAGATGGTTGTTTCCCGGGAGTTCGTGCCCGGCAACATATCCCGGCGCTATCTTCGGGCGCACTGCTCACCGGTGATTTCAGGCGGCGGGACCGTGCTGGGTTCGGTGACCACCTTTGAAGACGTTTCCACACAGAAGCAGATCGATCGCATGAAGTCCGATTTCGTCGCCATGGTGGCACATGAACTGAAATCTCCGCTTGCCTCCATAGAGCAGATGATTTATGCGCTGCAGATCAATTGCAAGTTCGAAGAAGCGAATGCCTGCAATAAGCTGCACAACCGGATGACGGTGCGCACCAGGGACCTGCTGCGCCTCATCGAGAACCTGCTGAATCTTTCGAAACTTGAAAGTGGAACGGTGGTTTTTAATCTCGAACCGACATCGGGGCATGAAATCATCAGAGATATTGTCGAGGTCACAAAGCCCCAGGCCGAAGGCAAGAACATCACCATAAATTTCAACCCCTGTCCTGAAGAGTGGTCCTTTAACGTGGACTATGACCATATCCGGACCGCCATCATGAATATTGTTTCAAATGCCGTCAAGTATACGCCCGAGGGCGGGACGCTGGACGTGTCGACCTCTCTTTCAGGAGGATTCGCGAACATGGTCTTCAAGGATTCCGGCATCGGTATCGGCACGGATGATCTGAAGCACATCTTCGACCGCTTCTACCGGGTGAAAGGAAAGGCCACCCGCCATATCACCGGCTCCGGCCTCGGACTTTCCCTGGTAAAAGAAGTGGTTGAGGCCCATCAGGGCTACATAGACGTGCAGTCCGTCCCGGATCAGGGAACGACCTTTACCCTCAGTTTCCCAGTGGTCGAGGTAAAAACCCCCGCCTAGCGCCGGTCACTGTCGAGTCAGGTGTTTTTTCGGGGCAGGGCTTGCTGGTGCAGAACGCACGGCACCGTCTAGTCACGAATGCGGCCAATAAACCTCTGCTGTACCGTAGTGCAGAAATGCTCCGTGCTGCTCGGGGGCGTCCAGTTACTCATTTCTTCCAGCGCTTATCATCGTGTCTCAGGATTGCTCGCATCTCTACGGCCGGCAACAGGGATCGTTGCGCACTCAAGAAAAATTCTGACCGTGCACTGGTTGCAAACGGACCTGTCGAGACGCTCAAATATTTCAGAAATCGCCTCTTTTTTTGATACAAAAATGTTGTCGGTGCCGATATCGAGAAGATATTCAAGAAATTTGAAATGGCTGCAGATGCCCTCCTTCATATCGTAAAAATAGAGATGCCCTCCGGCTTGCTCCCGCTCTTTTGCCAGCTGAATCAGGAATTCGGCACCGGCCATATCGATGAAGTTGATGCCGCTTCCCACCAGCAGGAGATGCTTCTGCTCCGGTCTGGCCCGCATAAGCTCATGCAGGCAGCTTCTGACATGATTTACTGCGCCGAAATAAAGCGACCCGTCAATACGGACGATCTTCAACTGCGGACATTCCGGCAAGGTCGGGTCGGTGATAAAGGCCCGGGACTCCTGGCGGCTGTCCGGAACCCGTGTCAATGTTTTCGGATGTGATGTGCGGTTGAGATAGATCGCCAGTGACAGCATGATACCGAGCAGGATGGCGAATTGCAGTTCCAGGAACAATGTTGCCAGAAAGGTCGATCCCAGGATCACCGATTCGGTTAAACTTGTCTTGAAAATTTTCATAATGTGGTGCGGATCTATCAGCTTCCAGGCCACGAGGAAGAGAATGGCAGCCATTGCCGAGTTCGGCAGGTAGGCTGCCAGCGGTGCAATAAAAAGCACCGCCAGGATCAGCAGTCCTCCGGCAAAAATGGCCGCAAGAGGTGTTTTTGCCCCGGCCTCGTAATTCATGCCGCTTCGGTTGAAGGACCCGGTCGCAACATAGCCGCTGAAAAATGGGCCGATAATGTTCGACAAGCCCTGGCCTATGAATTCCTGATTGCCATCGAGGTTCTGGTCCGTTTTGTCTGCCAGGGCCCTGGCAATTGAAATAGCCTCGGTCAGGGCAAACAGCGTCATTGCCAAAGCCGTGGGTGCGAGGAGCTTGATGTTGCTCAGCGTCAGCTGGGGCAGGGCCAGGGGCGGCAGCGTTGCGGGCAAGGCGCCGACCGTGGCAATAGCTGCCGTTTCTTTGCCGACCAGGGCGATGATAATCGAGGCGGCAACACTGCCGACCAGCATGGAGACGATCATATAAGGCCAACTCGGGCGATACCGTTTCACCAGGATTCCGGCCGTAATGGTCAGCAGCCCGATCGCCGTGGTGTATGGGTTTAATTCCTGAAAATGCAGGGTGAAGTTGTAGACTGAATCCTGAAAGTCAATGGCTCTCGGGTAGGTGAGCCCGAAAAAATGTTTTAACTGGCTGCTGATAATCAGGATGGCGGCGCCTGCGGTAAAGCCGACTACGACAGAATGCGATATGAAATTGACCAGCGATCCGAACCGGACCAGGCCCATGCTGAGTTGAATTAAACCGACCATCAGTGTCAGGGCGAGGGCAAGCTGGACATATTCCGGACTGCCGGGTACGGCGTGCAGGCCCAGGGAGGAAAACAGCACAATCGAGGCGGCCGTCGTCGGCCCGGAGACCAGCAGCCATGAAGAGCCGAACAGGGCGGCGATGATAGCCGGAATCATGCCGGTGTAGAGACCGTATTCCGGCGGCATGCCGGCAATGGTGGCAAAGGCGACACCCTGGGGCAGCGCTATAACCGATCCCGTCAGCCCGGCAACCAGGTCGGCTCGTAATGTTTTTCTGGAAACCCGGGGCCACCAGAGCAGAAAAGGAAAAACAAGCTTTTTCCAGTCATACTTCCCTTCGTCGGCTCTCTTGCCAGATTCCTGTGTCATGTTTTTCCTTGCATCTATAAGGTAGGGAGTTCCTGGCGGGACACAACGTTTCCTGGGTTTGTTATTTACCGACGGTTGCGATTTGGGCCCTTACCGGAATATTTTCGGAATGAAGACCCGGGGTCTGTCCGTGCAGATCGAATTTCAGGTTGACGTTCGGCCTGAAGATCAGGCAGTGAGTGGACCCGCCAAAGTGGAACATTCCCAGTTGATCCCCCTTGTTTACATGCTGTCCCTGATAGACCGTTATTTCGTTTGACGATACCTCTGCCATGCCGACAAAGAGGACGGCCAGCAAACCGATGTCCGGATTGTCCGCCTCGATAAAGACCAATGCCCTGGAGGCCACCTGCGTGATATACCCCTGGGAATTATTGGGGCCTGCCGGGTCAAACCCTTCAGACAGCGCTTCAGCATAATAGGAACCGTCAATCAGGCGGGTTTTCACAATCCTCCCGCTGACCGGACTGTGCCAGCGGTGGTAACTGAGGGCACTGAGGAATGCCTGATATACGGTGCCGCCTGCAAATTGGCCGGCAAGGGGGTCCATAGCCATCATATGCTGCAAGGAGTATGGTTGTGCCTTGATCCAGAACGAATCAACAAGTTTTACCCCTTTTTCTATCCGGTATGGTGCAGATTCACAGGCGTTGGCTATAACGGCATCATCATCGGGGCTCGCCACCGGACGCTGTTTTTCCCGGAATTTTCTGGTGAAGAAATCATCCCAAGAAGTAAATCCGTAGTAGGGCGAATCAGGATCGGAGATGAAATCCTCGACAAAATGGGGCATTGCCGCTTTGGCATCCCGGCCAAACCATCCTGTCTCGGGATTATCATTCAAGACGTAGCGGGACTCAGCAGAACCCAGGAATACGGCCCACTGGGTCAATATTTTCTTCAACTGGCGGTTTACCTTCTCGTTCAGGAAAACCGAGGTTCCGGCGGGTGTCCCCATCGGCCAGTCGAGAATCGCGTTGATCGGAAAGCCAACCAGACCGGTTTTGTTGAATTCAGGGGCCATGGTCAGGATCCGGTTCATGACCTGAAGCATCTGGTGATAATTTTTTATCTGCGGCTTGCCGCCGGGATCCTTGCTGAAAGCCGTACTTTCCGGCAGTTGATCGAACATCTGGTTGAACTGCATGAATAATTGCGGATCTTCTTCAATGAGATCCTTGAATTCCTGAATAACCGGCAGCAAGGGCCTGTCAGCGGATACTGTCCCTTCGACCAACTGTGCCAGCCACTGATCAAAAAACAATTGATCGGACGGCAGCCACTGTCCAACGAGGTAAGGCGATGCCGCAGTCGGTGTCTCGGCTGAGGCCTGAGGTCCCGGAAGGAGGCAGGAAAATGTCAGGGCAAATGAGGTTACCAGAACAAGGATTCTCTGTTTCATGTCGTTATACCTGCAGAGGACTTCGTTTTACCTTCATTTTCATGGAAACGAGGATTGACGGAGCCATATCGTTTCCCTGGAAAAGGTGGCTTTGCAGCATCGGGACGGACCTGAATATTCATGTTTTGGGTGCCTAAGCGGCCATATGGGTAATCAGTGCCTCCAGATAGCGTGATTTGACCTGCTTACTGGCCAAGGCTTGCTTTATCGGTGGAAGCTTCAGAATAACGCCGAGAACGGCAGCCAGGGCGCGATGACTCAGTAACACGCGGTTATCAAAAATCAGGTGCTGCAGTGTCCCGCGTTCGATTGCCATAATCACCGTCCGGTGAGTTCCGTTCAGGGGAGTTATCACTCTTTGCGGACGTGTTTCCAGGTGAATGCTGCCTTTCGGACAGGAGCGGACACAAAGACCACATCCTAAACAGATATTTTCTTCCAACCTGGCCAGTTTCATCTTTGGTCGTCGAGGATTGTTTGCAGATATCAATGACATGGCCTCGACTGGACAAACAATAACGCATTTACCGCAGCCATTGCAACTCTCCACCTTGATTTCAGGAATAAAATTGGTTGTATGAACCGGACTTAGAATCGCGAAACGCCTGGCAGCAATCATGGCTTCACAGCAGCAGCCGCAGCAATTGCAGATGAAATTCACCCTCTGTCGCACATTTTCGCCGAATTGGACAAGATTGTTCTCATAAGCCTGCTGCAGGAGTTCCAAGCCTTCCCCGGGCTCAACCATGCGGGCATGACCATATTTGATCAGTGATGCCGCCGTTGTATTAAAAGTCATACATATGTCCATCGGTGCCTGGCATGCCTTGTGGATATGGTACATTTTATGCCGGCAGTAACAGGTGCCAATTGCTCTATGGGAAGCCGTTTTAATGATTTCTGTCGCCCTTTCGTAATCAATGACATGCAACGCATTTTCACTGGACAAAACCGGTTCGTGGACAAAGACACGCCCAAGCTGGGTTTCTCCTCTGGTAAAGAGTTCCCGGATAAAATCTTCCTCCACATTCAGATACTGGTAAAAAAGCTCACTCAATAACCGCTGATCAATATCATCACGCACCCGCATCAAGGAGAATTCAAAGAAGCCTGCCATGGGGGGCGGCAGCGTGTAAAATGACTTCCCATCCTGCTCAATATCAACGAGGATGGCCTTTCCGGCAAGTTCATCGAGGGCCTTTTGAGCCTGTGGAATAGACATTTTCCAGATCCGGCTCGCTTTTTCTACCGTAAAGGGTTTGATGGGCAGCATTGAAACCAGTTCGGCTGCTTTCTCGGTGAAAAGCATTTTCAATATCTTGTTGAGCAGCATGGAGGGAGGAGCGCCCTGGGGATAGCGGTTGATACGATCAATTAAGCGGGAATAGGGGGATTTGATTGTATGATGAGCCATAATCAGAATTATTTCATTTGCTCACAGAATCGTCGGGCAGGCTCTCTGCCGTCTCCGTTCAGCACCATACCATGATTTTCTAACGCTGAAAAGTTGGGCGTTTGAGGTGCGAGCCTTGTTAGGGGTGTTCCCTCTGAATCGGTCTTTTTTGATGAATCCAGCGAGGCACCTCTTTTTTATATCTGATCCACTCTTCCCCAAACTGGCTGGCCAGCCGTTTCTCTTCACTGAATATGACGCGCACGTGCAAAATAATCGCTACCAGTGCGCAATAGATAGCTACCAGCGGTGAGGTGAAGAGAATCGCAAATCCACTTATGATCAGCAGCACGCCTAAATACATCGGATTTCGCGTGTGACGGTATAGACCCACAACAACAAGATGCACCGGGGGCGCCCATGGCGCAAGCGTGCCCTTGCCGGTCACATAGAAATCCCGGACACACCAGGCCAATGCCGCAAGGCCGATGGCAACGACGATGAAACCAAGGCTATGTCCACTGCCTCGCCATGGATCAGAGATACCTGCTGCAATTGGCACCAGACCGCCAAAGGAGCCCGGAAGTATAAAAAATGCCGCAAGTGCTTTCTTGAACAATCTCTCAGCCTCTATCGCTTGGGATAACGAGCCTCTGCTACCTCACTATCAGATGACTCGTTTTATTAGTTCAGGAGCTGAGGAGGAAGCTGGTCGGCCGTGGCTCGTGTTTTTATCGAAGATGCTCCAAGGGCCAATTCAGCCCGCCTGAGCCGCCGGATCGGTTTTGCCATTGGCTCATTTTGTCGTTATTTCAACTGTCGGTCTACCTGAGCCGCCTGTCGCTTTCCGTCTGTTGAGCCTATTTGTGGCGAGTGTCCCCGTTATCAGTTCTGGGCCGCTGACTCAAGACGGCCATACTCCTCAATTAAAATATTGTTTTTTCCGCTCTTTTTCACACGATACATCAGGTTATCGGCAGAGCTGATTGCCTCGTGCAAGCTTGACGGCACGGTGAGGAAAACGGCGACACCGATACTGACACCAATCGGCCAGCCTTGTTCTTCAGCCTCTTTTAAAAGCGCTTCATGGATGTTTCTGAACAGGGTTTCGGCCCCGGAATATGCTGTTTCCGGCAAGAGTAAAACGAACTCATCTCCTCCCAGACGACCAGCGAGGTCTGCTTTGCGAATCGATGTCGATAACAGGTAAGCAACCTTTTTCAGAACCTTATCTCCTTCTGCATGCCCGAGGGTATCGTTTATTTTCTTGAAATTATCCAGGTCGATGTAGCCGATAGCAGTCGGCCGCTTGAATCGATCAGCGATGTGAAAGACCGTTTGAGCCGTCTCCATGAAGGCGATTGAGTTCATGAGTCCGGTAAGACCGTCGAGCCGTGCCATGCTCATTTCCTTTTCCAGCTGGCCTCTGATCGTTGTAAGCAGCCAGGCCGTCAGGATAAAGAACAGGAAGCGGACGGCGGCGTTCCAGAAGGGAATAAAGGCCTGACTATAGTGGTGCCCGGAGGTGATATCAACGATGAGCCAGACAAACGCACAGGCAATGCTGAGAAGGGCGCCTTGAGGTAGCCCCGCATACCAGGCCGCCAAGGCAACCGGCAGGAGGTAGAAAATGGAAAATGACAACTCGTATCCGGTCGCCTGATCTATTTTGGCGAGCACCAGCGTCAACAGCAAGCTGACAGCGGTAACCTGAAAAGATGATCTTTTTTGAAGGAACAGATTTTTATCGAATTTCACGATGAACCCCTGCTTCTGTCTGATGCCGCTAAAATAAAACCCGGTCATCAGCTATTTACAGCTTCTTCACTGATGAACCAAACCGTTCCCGCCGTATATGATAGACGGGACTTCTCTGTTTTTAAAATGGATCACTATTCAGGAAGGAAGCTACCATACCTTGTTATGCGAATCTACTCCGGAATATAAAGAAAACGGCCCCGACAAGGCAAAGTCCTGCCCATAGATAGTCCAGCTTTAACGGTTCCCGCAAATAGAATAATGAAAAAGGAACAAAAACACTCAACGTGATCACTTCCTGTATTATCTTTAATTGTCCGATTGATAGAACGGTAAAGCCGATGCGATTTGCGGGTACCTGCAATAAATATTCAAACAGGGCAATACCCCAACTGACCAGTGCCGCGATAATCCAGATTTTGCTGTGCAACTCCTTGAGATGCGCATACCAGGCAAACGTCATAAAGACATTACTGAAAATCAGAAGAATGATGGTTGATGCTATCGGGTTCATCTTGTTGCTGGTTACCTTGCCGTTATCAGCCTTCAGCCGCAAACCTGCCGCGAACGCTGGACTGGCCTTTTGAGATTATTGCCTGAATGTCGGTGCCTTGAGGGATTGTACCGGGGCGAGGTGAAAGCCCCTAACGTGATTATCTATTCTGAAGGTTTCTTATAATATGAGTGTATTTAACTGTCCAGATGTTTCCACAGATACCAGGAGGCAATCGACCGGAAGGGCCGCCATGGCTCTCCCACTGTTTCCAGCTGCAAATCTGTGCCATACAGCTGCCGAACTGCTCGTTTCAAGCCGGCATCCGCCAGCGCTAAAACGTCTGGCCGACCCAGTCCGAAGATGAGGAACATTTCCGCCGTCCACCTGCCGATACCGGTGATCTCGGTGAGAAGTACAATTATTTTCTCATCTGCCAGAGCCGCAAGGTTATCAAAATCGAGGCGGCCATCAACCACACGACCTGCAATTTCCCGCAGGCATCTCGCCTTAGACGAAGATAATCCGGACGTGCGCAGAACTTCCGCAGGAACCTCCAGGACCGTTATCGGATCCCAGTCACCGACAACAGCCAATAACCGCTGTTCAATAGTATCAGCCGCCTTACTGGAGAGTTGCTGGCTGATAATGGAACGAACCAGTGTTGAGTATGGATTACTGCTCCTGCCGGACAGGGGGCAGTTGCCGAATCGGATGATTAATCGAGCCAGAACGGGGTCCTTTCCGGCCAGATATTTCTCAGCCCGACGCCTATCGTATTCCGTGTTTGATGGCATATAAGATTGGTATAAAGCCCGCCTTTAATAATTGCCTTTCGCCAGATTTCCGTGGTCTGCGGCAAGAGGGGATTATTCTCGGTGCTCCTTACTTTGCCTCGCTTCCATTGATCCAGTCCATAATCAGTTTATAGGCGATCGATACCTTGTGAGGAAGGATATGCGGATTTGATTTTATTTCTTGCCTGGTAAACCAGCGCGCATCGTCAAGTTCATTTGTATCCAGAATAATTTGTTCTTCTTTGGCCACAGCGGTAAACCCCAGCATCAGCGAGCCGGGGAAAAGCCAGGCCTGTGAATTTTGATATTGAACGTTCTCCACGTGTATGCCAACTTCTTCATGGATTTCGCGAACGACCGCATCTTCAGCTTTTTCGCCCGGTTCGACAAACCCGGCAAGTGTAGAATACATTCCCGCGCGCCATTCATTCTTTCGCCCGAGCAGACATCGCTGTCCGGATGAAATAAGCATAATGACTGCCGGGTCCATGCTTGGAAAATACGACTCCTTGCATGAATCATTCGGGCAGATGCGAACATGACCGGCATTCGAGCTTTTCGTTTTAGTACCGCATTTCCCGCAATACTGGTTTCTTGCATGCCAATAGCTCATAAAGCCGGCCAGAGTCAATAATTCACCATCCCGGGTATCGAGCAGGGGAATGACCGATCTGAGTTTATTAAAGGCAGCGTGGGACTTTTGACTCAAGATCAAAGCTGATTGGTCGGTGTTTATATCTTGTGCAAAATAGGGTATCTCGTCATAGAACCCGAGGAAGATAGAGGAATCCGCCAGGTCAGAAAATGCATCGAAGTCCTTGGGTGCAAGGTAAACGGCTGTTGACTCTTGGGTAGTATCACAGAGAACCGTCAAATTATGGACGGGAATAATCCTGGATGTTTCATCATGAAATGTATCGATGATCCAGCGTTTATCGCTGCGGTGCAGCGAAGAACGGGCCAGACCATTTATGCAAGCACTAGCTCTTTTCATTCTCTCTCTACCTTCCATAACGGCACGTAACAGGACACGATTGCAGGCAACCCCGGACCTTTGTTAGATTTTTCAGGTTTCCGATTACGCCTTAATCCACTTCCAGGCATCTTCACTATCTGATGGCTGGAAATGCTTTTCGCCAATACCTATGATCCCTGCGAAAAAGCCATCAATGGTCACCAGCCATTTCCAGACCCTACTTGACGATACGATGGCAAACTTTTCGATGTTCTTCATGTGGGCCATGCACCACTTCAAGTCCTCAATACCGGCTTTGACACCCCAACTGGCACCTTCATCCAACAGCGCCAGGACACGGATTTTTCCATATTCCTGAACAATCCGGTCCGCTTTGCTGATCAACTCTTTTTCCTGCTCGATAGAAATTTTTCCTTTTATTTCGAATGCTAAAAGGTGGCCTTTGCTTTCAGGCAGTTCTTTGATCATGAGTTCCCTTCGGGGGTATTTTTATGGGTGGTTTGCATAAGCGAGATGATTCTCACCATCTTGCCTTGCCCTGCCATTACCGGCACCGAGGGGCGTACGGTTCATCTGGCAAACAGGCAAGCGTGATAGCAAGTCGATGCGACAAGTTCGCTATCTTTTTTCATCATCTAACACCTCAGCCAGTTTTTCCAGGGCATCCCATGCAGCGGCAAAACCGGCGTATGCGGCAACCTGAAAAATTGCCTCAAATATTTCCTGGACCTCCGCGCCATTGCGCAGGGCCATCTGAAAATTAAGTTTCAGGGCATTGCTTCGGCCGAGCGCCGCCAGCACACAAATGCTGCAAAGTGATCTGGTCTTGAGATCGATGGTGCCACGGGTCCATATTCGGCCACCTAAAACCGTAATGACTTCCTTCTCGAAATCGGGGCAGACTGAACGAAAGCGTGAAACCAACGATTCAATATTATCCGCCCCGACCATTTCAGCAAACTGCTTGTAGCCTTTTTCGTAATCGTCGTTCATCAGGTATCGCCTCTATAACGAAAAGAAGGGTATAGAACGTGAAGAGATCCGCCGCTTTCTGCCGGGAAACAATACAATAGCAACTATCGGCGTCCTCTTCCCCCCCGTCCTCCCCCGGTGCGGACGGCACCTCCTGAACGGGTTTCAGCTCTTGCACGAACATCTGCTCTTACCGCCGGCCGATTATAGTAATGATTCACTCCGGAGCGATAGTAAGTGTCATACTCCCAGACATTAGGATGGTAATAAGTGGAACTCCCGCTGTATCCTGTTGAACTGCATCCGGTGAATATGGTCAGCATAAGGGCGCCAGACAACAATACGTACGCTATCATTATTTTCATATCAACCTCACACCGTTTATTGGCTCAGCGAGCGCAAAGACTCTATCATCTGCATGAGTTCCTGACCGTGTCTGCTTGTTGTCTCAGGCGGGCCGATATAGATCGCGATGGCCACACGGTCAGGCGATAGCTGGAAAAAGCCGGCCCGGAAATCCATGATCTCACCATCTTTTTTTCCCGTGCCGCTGACATAAGTAACCGCCATACCGTTCAGGGTATCATGCTTGCGATCCGCGATAGCCACATCATCAAGCAGGTCAAGTCCGAGGGAAGCTATATATTCCTTTGCTCCTTCGATTTTATCCAAATCCTCGGGAACCCACATACCAAACCACAGAGGCACTCCGCTACTGGGCATGGCGCTGATAAGGCGAGCGGATAGCATCGGGTCTTCAGGTAGTTGCTGGAGATCTCTTTCAGAGCCGACATTTACCCGCCAATCATCCGGAATACTCATGCTGAAATAGTGTTTTCCCGCGGACGAATAGGTGATGGTTACCTGGGCCTGGGTACCCTCGGCACCAATAAACAGGATTAACAGGATGAGACTGATGGTTCTTTTGAGCATAGGCTTCTCCTTTATCCGCTTTCATCTGCTCACTCCTGAAGATGACAGGGGTGAATTGGACTGATTATAAGCACGGATCATCTGTTTATGCCATCATGAAAACACCTGAAAGGTGGCAGAGCGAACCACTGTGCCCTGAGAATCTTGTTTATGTCTCGTGGAATCAGCAGGTATAGCCGCGGATGCAGAGCGTCTTCGAGGAGAGCATTTCGGTACCGGATGACTATCGGAAAAGGTAAGCGGAGCCAACATCAGGGTTTGTGTGTGAGCAATCGGGATCGTTTTTCTCTCGTATTGGTTTTCCGACCCGTTTTTTACAACAAAAAAGGCCT
>JAHEMX010000324.1 GCA_024643445.1 Desulfobulbaceae bacterium
CTCGAGGCCCTGGATTATGATTATTCTGGCTGGATATTACACGAATACGGGTACTTTCTCTATCGCATCGGAGAATACGAGCGGGTCTATCAGGCAGCCCAGAAGGTACTGGATGATTTTCCGCAGTTTCATAAATCGGCAACGAAGCTGAAGAAGATGGCCCACGCCGATTATCAGGAGGAATATAACAGTGCCAACCCGCCTACCATCATCATGGACACCGAAGTTGATCCATATAGGGTATCGCGGCACGATCTCATTCGACAACTCGCTCCCCGGCAGGCAATCAGGAGCGCCGGCAGAGACGCCGGAAAATCATCCTCAGCATCCAGTGCTGCAAAGTCCCCGAAAACTTCCAAAACGAGGTGAAGCTGACCTTTTCGTTAGCCGCTCAGTTGAGTGGTAAACAGGTTGATCGGGTCTTGCACCGACAACGGAAACTTTTCTCTATTGACGTCCGATCCCGCCTGAGGCGCATGGTAGGATACAAGGAGGTGGACCCATAAATAATCAGGTATACGGTCCCCTGATTATCCATAAGAAATAGCCTCCCACATTGACATGTACATCTATCAGATGTACAATGTGTTTATGAAATACGAATGGAATCCAGAAAAAAATGAATGGTTGAAAAAGAACCGTAACATTTCGTTTGAACAAGTAATTTTTCACTTAGGGCACGGTGATATATGGGGAATCGCAGACCACCCTAACCAAGAAAAATATCCTCGACAGAAATTATACTTCGTTATTGTCGATGATTATATCTATATTGTCCCCCATGTTTTTGAAGTAAAATCTATTTTTCTTAAAACAATAATCCCAAGCAGAAAAGCAACGAAGAAATATTTAGAGGAAAAGGTGAAGCAATCATGAAATTCGATAAAGAAGAAAAAGAGATATTGGAGGCCTACGATACCGGTAAATTAAAATTATCCAAGCCCTCCCCAAAAGAAATTGAAGCTATAAAAGCTGCCGCAGACAGCACCTTTAAAAAAGACAAACGTGTCACCATCCGTTTGTATGATCACGACTATAAAGGAATCCAGAAAAAGGCACTGCAAATGGGTGTTCCCTACCAAACGCTCATTTCTGGTATTATTCACCGCTATATCGAAGGCGATTTAATATCAAAAAGCAGCTAACCATTCGTTGATTGGCAACTTGCACCGCGCACAACATTGACGCCGTAAAAAACAGAACGGGGTCTGTCCCCTCTTTGTCCATACTAAAACAAAATATGGCCCGGGAAGAGCTTAACTTTTTCAATTAAGTATACTGTCCCCCTAATTATCTCTTCTTCTCTTTTCCTTAACTCTTTCCGAGAGTTCTGTGTTTTTCTTTTCTTTTTTTGGAGTCTTTTTCTCGGTCTTTCCTGTTTTCTTTTTCTTCTCTTTCTTTTTGTCTTTTTTCGTTTTTTTGTCTTTCCTGTCCTTCTTCTTATCCTTCTTCCTGTCTTTTTTGTCCGTCTTATCCTTTTTACCCTTTTTACCCTTTTTGTCTTTCTTGTCCTTCTTGACGGATTTGGCCTTTTTTGCCTTCCTGGCGAGGGTCTTGGCGGAAGGCGGGCGGGAGACGGGCGCTTCCCTGTCCTCTCCCCTCAGGGCTTCGCTGATATCTTCAGGTTCAGTCCCATCCGCCAGCAGGGCGTCCGGGAAAATATCGAGGCCCGAGCTCCGGTACGCTCTCTGCCAGTAGGCGACCTGGGCGACGCGCAGTCCGGAGGCCTTCGCCGCATCCTCCAGGCTGGCCCCCTTGTTCAGCTCAAGAAGTGCCCGGGCCCGCTGGCTGTGGGGTTTGGCTGCCTTGGCAATGAGTTTTACGATGGGTATATCCTTTTCCTTGATCAGCGTTTGAAAATCGTTCTTTTGAGCCATGATGCTCTCCCGTTACATAGATATGATGGCAGTCGGTTTGCGTTGTTCCATACAATAACACCTCTTTGGCCATACACCGGTATTTTTTACCGGCAGGCTGGTCAGCCCCCGGTTCCGATGCAACTTTCTGACAGGATAAACTGCTGGTGAAGGATTTGCATTGGAAAAAGGCAGATGTCTCTCTGCGGCAGCAGGCGGCAGCGAAACGGTTGCTGAAACGACTTTTCCCTGAGGGGCCCGCAGCTACATGAGCTGGTACTTTTTCTTCATTTCCTGGTAGACCAGAGTCGAGACCTGCCGGATCACATTTCCACGGGTAAGCATCCAGCGCCCGTAATCCTGCGGCCGTGAGCTGCGCTCGATGATACCGACCAGGGCGTAGGGATAGCGGTGTCCATCCTTGTCGCGGGGAACGAGAATACCCATATCGCCGCAGAGATAGGCCGTGGAACCGGTCTTGTTATAGACCAGGGTGCCCTCGGGGATCTGGGTACCGTAATAGAGCCGATCCCGTCCCGGCAGCGACATCAGGCGTCGTATTTCCTTGCCGTGCGGCAGCTTGTCTGCCCAGAGCGCCTGCAGAAAGCGGATATAATCGGACGGCAGGGCGCTGTTCTGATAGGTCTTGCCGCCGGATGGGATATATTCGGTAACACGGGTATTTTTGAAAATATCACCATAATAGGCGCGCAGGACCTCATCTACCGCGTCCGGTCCTCCCGCCATCCGCATCACCCAGTTGGTGGCCTCGTTGTTGCTGCGCTGAATCATCAGCTCCATTTTCCGGCGGCTTTTCGGACCGTAGCGCAACCCGCCATGGTCAACCCGGTGAAAAAAGGCCAGGGCCACAAAGGGCTTTATCATGCTTGCCGCCTGGAACATCTGGTCGGCATTGATATCAGCGAGGCTTCTATCGCGGGTCAGATCATAGACCATCCAGCCCGTTTTCTCCTCGCTGGTCAGCTCACCCCTGTTCCGCAGTTCCGCGATGTAGGCCTCGATGGTTTTTTCAACATCGGTCTGGCTGCTCTCGATTGCGATGGGCGCCAGAGCAGGCGGTTCGGGCGGTGCCTTTTTCATTTCCGGTTCAACAACCCGTGCTTCGGGCGCGGCTGCCGCCACCGTTGGCGCCTCCGGGCTAACGGGAGAATCCTGGATGTTCGGGGTTTCCGGGGTATCTTGGGCAACCGGTGCAGCGGAGACAGCACCAGCGGCGGTGGCAGCAGGAGTGTCATCATCGAGATGACTCGATTCACCGAATACTACCGGGTTGTTTTTCTCAGCTATGATGGTGGTCCCAATCTTCTTGCGCTTCAATAACTTTGCATGTTTTCTCGCCACGGCATAGGTGGAGGAGCGGTCTCCCCGGCGACGGTAAATGAGGGTATAGTTCTGCGCGTCCGTCTCCTCGATGTAGAGATCCTTGCCGACCTCTTCGCCGAAATACCGATAGATTCTCGCATAGAGCTTTTTCAGATCCTCCAGGTTCGGCCCGAGGCCGTAGCTGACATTGTAGAGCCGGTGATACCCCTCATCCTCTATCGCCTCACACCCGGCAAGGCCGGCATTGTTGAGTACTTGACTCTGCTGAACCATCAGCTGCGCGGTGCTCAGCGCCGTACCGTTATGATCGTAGATGAGGCCGAAACCGCCCGAGGTCCGGCCGACGATATGCAGGTGCCTGGCGGTGTCCGGACCAAGGATTTCCTCGAGCTGGGCCTGGTAGTCCAGCACATTTTCCAGATTATCGTCCCAGATATAGGCAATGTCATACTGTGGGGTTTTGGAAAACAGCAGCTGAGGGCTGCAAAAAAGGCAAAAGAGGATAATCGCGAATCGAAACATCGTAACCATGAACCTGTAATTATTGTGCTAATTTGAAAAAATCGACGCCCTGCCCGGAAATGCCTGCCAAGTATAACAAAAGCTGCGCACGAACTCCGCTAAAATATTCTTCCCGGCAAAATTCTGTTTACATTCGGGGACAGTATACTTAATTCTGTCGCCCTGTTATCTATTTATCTCCATCAGGCAGGATGCAACGAATTAAGTATACTGTCCCCGAAATTGACCGAAATTGATGGGGAGGTTGCCCCTATGCCGATGTTCTGTTAAAAAGAGTCTGCGCAAGCGCTACTAACGGCCATAAGGAAACAGTTTCATGCATACATCGACCAGCAGGATCATCCGGACGAGCCGGCGTCATTGGCTCTTTTTTGTTGCAACCCTTTTTCTTCTGAACACGTTTTACGGCGCTGCCGCAGCGGATGTCATCGCTAAAGATCCGCCTGCCGCTCAAGCTCCAGGTAAAGAGGAGGTCATTGAGTTTGTCAAAATCGACGGCAGGAAATACCAGGTTCCACCCCCCTGGGCCGGACAGCGAATCGATGTGCCGGTACTTACCTTCAAGTCATTTAAAAAGATCCCGGTACAATACACCCTGAACAAGTCCTCGATCTATGTGCTCGCCGAGGCGCAACCCCACCTGGTCGCGATGCTGAGCAAGGCCGAGCAGGACGGCGTTGAAATCAGGACAGAGTCAGGTTACCGCAGCGAAAACTACCAGAGGGATATTTTCAAGCGAATGCTTGACAAAGGCCGCACCTTTGAGGATATCATCCGCTATGTCGCCCCGCCGGGATACTCCAATCACATGCTCGGCATGGCGGTGGATTTTTATCCCAGCAACTGGCGCTTCGCCTCCACCCCGCAATACGCCTGGCTCCGCGAAAACGCGCACCTCTTCGGTTTCGAGGAAACCTATTCACAATACAACCGCTATAAAATGCCGTGGGAAGCCTGGCACTGGGGCTATGCGGGAAGCGAGGACAAGCACTGAGACAAGAAGAAGGTATAGGCCACCCGCCGCATCCGGCTCATGACGGGTACTGCTATTTTTTCGGCTTGCTGTCAATCAACCTGTTCAGAAGTGATTCGACATACGAAAGGTGCTCTTCCATCTTGACATGGGCCAGAGACTCATCTTTCTGTTTGATCGCCTCGACAATGCCACAGTGCTGCCCGTAGATAAGCTCGGCCTCGTCATCATAATAACAGAGTCCGACCTTCTCCTTGAGCAGGTCGTAAATGGAAAACATCAGGTGGGCCTG
>JAHEMX010000325.1 GCA_024643445.1 Desulfobulbaceae bacterium
TCGTCATCGTTTAATTTCAGCACATCGGCAATGTGCAACGAATGCTGCACCGTTTGCTGATCGTAAAAATGCTGTCTCAGGTTAATGTCTAAAATCTTCAGTGTCGCGGGAGATGTTGCCTGAATAAAATCGGAAATTGCCTGACGGGAAGGTGCTGAGCGCTGTCCGAGCGTGCCGAAACAGACAGCATCGACTTCTCTGGCAAATGACAGGGTCTTTTTATCCAGAACGAGCCGGTCCCAGGCGACATCATCGGGAAACTCGTAGGAAGCGACACCGTCTTCATCCAGGCTGGCACGCACATAGCCGGTAACCGCCTGTGCAAGAACACCGATATAGGCGGTTGACACATGACGCTCGGCAAGCGTTGACAATGCCGCCTTACCCCGCCGGTCATCTCCTACGGCCGAGATGGGATAGGCTTTTGCACCAAGGTTCTGGGCATGGTAGCAAAAGTTGACGGGTGCACCGCCCAGTTCCTCCGAATCCCCCATGACATCCCAGAGGATTTCCCCAATTCCAGCAACAATAAAATGATTCATACGCTCCAACGGAAAGTCACTCCTCGGTAATTGGCGAAACGGTTTCAGCTCCCGCAGTTTGGGCCGGACAATTTCCGCCTGTACTGATCTTCACCCCCGGCCTCACTGGTCTGTCAACCAGTAAAACCGGTACGGCGGAATGACCAGTTCCTCCTTGAACATCGCCGGTTGTTCCCCGGTGTAGAGATCGCGGACGGCACCATTGCGAAAATAGGCCTTTCGACCGATATCCTCGAGATTGAGATGCTGCGGGCTGCTGTGAAAATTTCCGACCACAAGGATCCTGCTGGTCGGCTGATCGTAGACAAAGCGGGAAAACACAAAGAGGTGGGGGTTGCCGACATCAAGAAGTTCACGGTTATTGAAATCGGCGAACGCGGCTAATTCCTTGCGTATCGCTATCATCTTTTTCAGGGCGGAAAAGAGTCGGTGCTCGATGGAGCCCGGGCTGTTGCGCAATTCGGCTTTCTGCCAGTCGATACGGGGACGATGCGACCAGCGGCTGTCATTGGCCTTTGCCGGGTCTTCGAGATAGCTGGTGTCGTTCAGGGTACCGATCTCGTCGCCGTAATAGAGCAGAGGCATACCGCCGAATGACATGATCATACCATGCAGCAGCAGGATGGTGTTGACCGCGTCATCAACGGCGTCCTGGTCGCCGCATTCCAGAGCGTCCTCGAGGCCGACGAGCGATGCGAGTGATCCGGAAATACGGCAATCTCCGGTCTTGTCATTGTGGCCGAAAGGAAGTCCGCGGGCCATGGAGTCGGCATAGTGCCCGGTAAAATAATCAATGAGGAACTGTCGATGAGCCTTCGGCTCGTAGTCTACCGCCACGATATCATTATCGTCATAGCCCAGGCCGATGTCGTCGTGGCAACGCACGTAATTGAGCCAGGTGGCGCGTTCGAGTTTGTCCGGCAGACTCTTTATCCCCTGGTTCAGCAGCCTGGCGTTCTTTGTCGCAACCGCATCCCACAGCAGTGCCATGAAGGTGGCGTTATAGGCCATTTCGCATTCCTTCGCATTGATGGCGTCTTCGCCGAAGTATTTGATGATTTCAACCGGGGCGACGATAGCCTCAGCAATGAACAATACGCCGGGGGCAGTTACCTGGCAGCAGTCTTTCAGCAATTGCAGCAGCAGATGGGCTTCCCGCTCATTCTGACAGATGCTGCCGATCTTTTTCCAGAGAAATGCGACCGCATCCAAACGCAGGATATCCGCGCCCTTGTTGGCCCAGAACAAGATGATGTCAAGCATCTCAATGAATACCGATGGATTGCTGTAGTTGAGATCCCACTGGTAATCGTTGAAGACGGTCATCACCCACTTGCCCATCTTCTCGTCCCAGCTGAAATTCCCGGAAGATGTTTCCGGAAAAATTTCCGGCATGGTCATCTCAAACATGTCCGGCACAACCCGATCATCGAATATATAGTAATAATCCTGGTATGTTGAATCCCCTTCCCGAGCCTTCCTGGCCCACTCATGCTCATTCGAGGTGTGGTTGAGCACCACGTCAAGAGTGAGGAGTATGTTGTGCTGATGGAAGGTTGCCGCCAGTTCCTGTAAATCCTCAATGTTGCCGAATCGTTCATTGATACGGCGAAAATCACTCACAGCATAGCCCCCGTCGCTGGCCCCTTTCGGACAGACCATCATCGGCATGAGGTGCACCATGTTCACGCCGAGTTCAAGGAAATAATGCACCCGCTGCGTTAGCTCCGGCAGGGTATCCGCATAGCCGTCCGGATATTGGGCCATGCCCACCCATTGCTGGCTGAGAAACCAGTTGTGATCATTTTCGCGCTCTATATCGGTCTGTTTAAGATGATCGGAACGCTGTATATACTGGCCGGCCATGGTTTCAACCAGCTTATGCATCTGCGCCTTGAAATCATCGCGGCGGCCATAGAGGATGTTGAACAGCGAGTAGATCGAGTAAAAATTTGCTCCGAGCCTGGTATAGAAATGACGAAGATCTTCCTCGTGTATTTCAGGTTTCAGGTCAACGAGTATTTCATTGAGAAGAGAGTGGGACACTTGTTCATACATATGCTAAAAGTCCAAAAAATTTACAATTTCGGGATGATAGTGAAAAAATCCTTCAACAATACCTGCCGCATAGTTTCCGTTGAGCCCCCTGAAGCCGCCCCGGGCAAAATAAAGCGCCTGCTCATTCCCCAGGGAGGCGGCAAGCCGCCTGGCCTCGCGTTTGACCTCCGGGCTTGCATTGTGAACCAGGATGGAGGGTATCGGGCTGCCAAGCACGGGGAGGTCGTTGCCGCTGTCTCCTGAAAACACGGTGTTCTCAGGTCCGTACCCCTTTTTGTCCATCAGGAACTCGATCGCGTGAAGCTTGCTGGCGCAGGCGGGCAGCAGGTCAAGTAAGCCCCTGCCGGCAGGTTCGTCCAGGCTCCAGATCAGGCCGGCATTGATATTCTTTGCCTGAAGCCGTTGCTGCATCTCCGCCAGCAGGTTCTTATGGTCTGTCTGTGGAGGCGCATAGTAGCTGAGCTTATAGCTATTCTGATTGCTTTCTTCCTGTAATTGCAGATCCCCGAAATCATGGAGCAGCTCAGCAATTTCAGCATGGCTGACGCCGTTCCAGTCCCCGGCGATGGCCTCCTGCCACTGAGCACATGGCCGCCACTGCTGCCCGTCACAGGTGAAGATGGACGTACCGACGTCTGATAAAACGAAGTCGGGGATGGGCAGATCATACGCCTTGATCACCTCACGCACCAGCTTCTCGTTTCGCCCGGTGACATAGGCAAGGGCGATCTCTGGCGCCGCCGCAAGTTTTGCAAAAAGCATCCGGGCATCCGGAGATTCCGGTTCGGGCCCGTTGGGGAGCAGGGTACGATCAAGATCTGTACAAATCAGCAGACGCATCTCTAGGTGTCTTGCATCTCTGAGGTTTCAAAGAAATCGAAGTGCTCTATTGCCTCGAGAATGCCTTCTGCATAAGGGCGCGAGGCAAAGAAGATTTCATCAACATGAACGAGGTCCGAGAGTTCCTCGTTATGCCTGTTGGCGACGACCACCGCAAGCATGTTGCCGCGCATCATGTCTTCATCTCCACCGGAGCCGCCGGCCGCCAATATCCTTTCCAGAGGAATATCGTGGCTTTCGGCCACCCAGCGCAGGGCAAGGCCCTTGGAAGCACGAACGGGAACGATATCGAGATATTGACCAAAAGACAGCACCACATTGGCTGCCTGCCCTTCCTGGTTCAGAAGCTTATTGATGTGCTGGATATCGGGAGCAACGGACGGGTCGATATAATAACTGATTTTAAAACGACTCTGTTCCAGCCGCGGCTGCAGTTTCATTCCCGGCAAATCTTTGAGGCATCGGCGGATGATTCGAGGATTCCAGAGATGATCAATATGCAGTTTCCAGGCTTCATCTTCAACCTGGTTCGGATTGTAATGAATTTCTGTACCGAGCCCGGTTATGAGCACATCAGGCAGCGGGATAATATTCTTTTTCATAACCTGCATTGCCGAATCATACCTTCGTCCGGTGGCGATCCCGAAGAGCACCGATTTTCGATTCGCCTGCAGGGCCCTGATAAAGGGCGCCAGCGCTTGCGGATTGCCAATTAGATTCTGATCAAGATCGGAGAACAGGGCCCGGTCATGATGCAGGAACTTTCTGCGTTTGGCCTGAAATGGCGGATCAGCCGACATGCCGGCGGCAAAAGGCTTTAATAACTCGACCAATTTAGCGGTATGGGCAGGCCAGGAATAATGTTTCCGTACACCGTGCAGACCCCTGGAGGCGAATTCCTCCCATAGCGGGCGATCCGACAGGATGGCAAGCAACTTTTCTGTAATATCCGCTTCATCCAGAGGATCAATCAGGTAACCGTTATGGCAATTTTCAATGATATCCGTTGGACCACCGTCTTCAGTCGCGACCACCGGCAGCCCGCTGGCTGCCGCCTCGATCAGGGTGAGGCCGAAGGGTTCGGTCAAGGCGGGATTGATAAATACCCCGCGGCCGAGTGCGGCAAGACGGTACACCGTGGCAACGTCCGAGGCCTGGTGATGCTTTGGATAAGCGACTTTGCCATAGAGGTCATGGCGATCGACATGCAGCAGTATATCCTGTAAAACACTCTGCACGTCCTCGCTAATGTCGCTGATATCATCACGATTTCCAGCGATTATGACAAGATTGGCGATTTGCTGGAGCTCCGGTGATTCGCCGTAGGCGGAAATGAGCTTTAAAATATTCTTGCGGGGATCGGGGCGTGAGATCGCAAGGATAAAAGGTTTAGCAGGTTCTTTCAGGAAACGAAACAGTTCAGCCGCGATGGCGCTGCTCCCCTCGTCTCCCCGGGGCGGGTAAAACTGCTCGAGATCAGTGCCGGGAGGAATAACGCGCATGCGCCCGGGCTGGTAATGGTCATAAGCAGCATATTGCTCCCGGA
>JAHEMX010000326.1:0-3163 GCA_024643445.1 Desulfobulbaceae bacterium
TCGATCTGTTCGAATATCCTGCTGGTAATGGCACTGATCAATTACACCATCGTCCTGACCCTGTTGAATCCGCTCTGGAGCAATGAGCTGGTTTCCCCGAGACCAATCTGGAACCTGCTGCTGCTGGCCTATGGCGCCCCCGTTATCATGGCCGGCCTGGTCTATCATTTTTTTGAGGGCCGATTCAAACAGGTGGCAGCAATTACCGCCGGTATCGGCCTGCTCGTTTTTGTCAGCCTGGAGATCAGGCACCTCTGGCAGGGTGCTCTTGATCTTGCTCTGCCTCTTCGCGACGGTGAACTTTATACCTACTCCATTGTCTGGCTTATCCTTGCCGTCGCCACCATTCTGCTGGCAACGCGGGGTGCCCACCAGGGCGCCTACAAGGCGGGCATGGCCCTGCTGCTGGTCGTCATCGCCAAGATATTCCTGGTGGATATGTCTGATCTTGAAGGGCTCTTGCGGGTTGCCTCATTCATGGGGCTTGGCTTGTCTCTGCTCGGGCTGGCGTATCTCTACCAGAAGATGACGAGAAAGCAAAGCGACGGGAGCGCCTGATCGATCTGCATGGCTGGCAGATCTCTTTTGCCTCCCCCATTATTGCTGTTGCGCCGGCTCTGCGGAACAGCTAGGATAACATGGTACTGCCGGGCATTGGCAACGGGCTGATCATTTTTCAACCGTAATTTCAGCCGAAAACTGTCACTATATTTCACGAGGGTGCAAGGGGCGAACATGCAAAATCGGATAAAACAGCTCTGGAAGCCGGGCAAGACCGTTGTCAACGGCTGGTTGACGATACCCAATGCCTTTACCGCGGAAATCATGTCGGTTCAGGGGTATGATACCATCACCGTCGACCTGCAGCACGGTTTGATAGACTATCAACTGGCCGTTTCCATGTTCCAGGCGATGAAGGCCAGTCCGGTTGTTCCCTTCGCCCGGGTGCCGTGGCTGGATCCGGCCATCATCATGAAGATACTTGACGCCGGTTCAGTCGGCATCATCTGTCCGATGATCAATACCGCTGACGATGCGCGGAGCCTGGCCTCCTACATGCGCTATCCGCCAATCGGAGAGCGGAGCTTCGGGCCGACACGGGCAATGGTCTCGGTTGGTCCCGATTATGGCGCGAAGGCAAACGATCTCGTGCAGTGCTTCGCCATGATTGAAACGGCGGAAGGATATAGAAATCTTGAAGAAATCGTCAATGTACCCGGAATCGATGGTCTCTATGTCGGCCCGTTCGACCTCACCCTCGGCTTGTATGGTCAGGAACTTCCAATGGGCTTTGACCGTGAGGAGGTCGAGATGATCGAAGCCATTAAGCACATCCTCGATAGGGCGCATGACGCCGGGAGACTGGCCGGTCTGCATTGCGGAACCCCGGAATATGCTGCGCGTGCAGCCAAATGGGGCTTTGATCTGGTTTCGGTATCGACGGATTCCGGGCTTTATACCTCTGCTGTCCAGGCCAGTTTTGCAGAAACCCGGCGATTGATAGACCTGAATTGCTAACTGGAGACAGCTCATCTCCCGCAGTCAGCGGGACCTCTCCAGTGCAGCCCGTATCCCCCGGAGGACTTCTGTTTAATTGCCCTCCCAGGGGGTGAGCTGCACCCGGGACTCATGAAACAGGGCGCCGCCGCCGACATCGGCGCAGAGCTGTGAGACAAGATCGTTGATCCCGCTGCCGGTGGCGGGCTGCGGCCAGTAAATCCCTTCCGCCACGAGCAGTCCTTTCTGCGTGGCGCCCGTCACGGTGGCGCGACGCACACTATTTCCCCGAAAATTGTGCAGTTTGACCAGCATGCCGTCTTCAATGCCGCTGCCGGCGGCATCGTCAGGGTGGATGAGGACGGTGCCGGTTTCCTGTGGGTAGCGTTCCCCGAAGGTTGAATTGAGCAGTTTGTCATTTGGCGGCGTAATGAGTTTGTAGGGAAAACGCGAGGTGAGATCCGGGTGATCGAATTCGCTGCTGGCGGTCAGGCAGGCAAATGGCGGCAGGGTCGGGTCGTCATTGTTGACAAAGCGGAAACGACAGCCTTTTCGCGCCAGTACCGAACCGTCCTGGCGGTTGTAAATCGATTCCACATAGCTGCCGTCTGCCAGGGACCCGGCCGAAAAACCCTCGGCCGCTCCGCTAATGCTCGACAGGTACGAGCGGATTCTCTGCTCGAGACTCTGGCTGAACGGCGCATCGGTGTAGCCCATTTTCCGGGCAAAGGCCTGGAAAAAATCAAAGTTGCTCATGGCCTCGCCATACGGTTCGATGACCCGGTCGGCAACGCCGAGATAAAAATGGCCGTAAGCGGTATAGATATCACGGTTCTCGAGAAAGGTCGTGGCCGGCAGGAGTATATCTGCATAACGGGCGGTGGGGGACATCACCTGCTCGTGTACGATGGTGAACAGGTCCGCACGGCAGAGGCCGTCTCTGACCGCCGTGCCGTCGGGGACGACGCTGACCGGGTTGGCATTGTAGACGATAAGGGCCTTGACGGGTGGAGCAAGAGAGGTGAGCGCCTGGCCCAGGTGGATCATGTTGATGATCCTCGCTGGCTGCGGGGCCAGTTCATCAAAGGTTAATTTTGTGCTGTCTCCGGAAAAAGCGCCGGAAAAGAGCAGAACTCCCCGTCCCGTCCCGCCGTCAAAAAGACCGCGGGCGGCGGCCAGCGAGGCGATGGCCCTGATCGCCATGCCGCCGCGGCTGTTCCTGGTCAAGCCGACCCCAATACGGACAAAGGTTTTCGGATGTTTGTTCAGCAGGGAGGCGAGCTTCTCCATGTCCCTGCGCTGCACCCCGCTTTCCAGCACAAACCGGCCCATGTCAGTCTGCCGGAGATAGGCGGAAAGCTGCGCAAAGCCCTCCGTTTCCCGGGCCAGAAAATCATGGTCCAGCCAGTCATTCTCCACGAGCGTTTTCAGTACACCGAGTGCCAGCGCCGAGTCGCCCCCGGGTTGCACCTGAATATAGGTATCGGCAAGACGGGCGGTATCGTTTTCATACGGATCTATGACAATAAGCCGTGCACCACCGTTTCTGGCCTTCTGGATATAACGCCAGAAATGCACGTTGCTGACACGGATATTAATGCCCCAGGCAATGATCAGGTCAGACTCGGCGGCCACCGAAGGAGGAGCGCCGCCACCATCGCCGCAG
>JAHEMX010000326.1:3173-4979 GCA_024643445.1 Desulfobulbaceae bacterium
GCACGGATCCGCCGCCGTATTGGCTGAGAATCGACTGCATCCTGGGAATGAGATGATCCCAGGCTTCATCCCAGCTGATCCGCCTGAATCGTCCCTCGCCCTTGGCGCCGATCCGAATCTGCGGGAAAAGGATACGATCTGGGGAATAGAGCCGCTCCGGGTAGCTGCGCATCTTGCGGCAGATAAAACCGTTGGTATAGGGATGCTCGGGGTCGCCGGTCAGTGAAACAACCCTGCCGTCTTCTACCGTTGCGAGCATGCCGCAGCTGTCGGGGCAGTCAAGCGGGCAGATCGTCTTTTTCGTGGTTATCATAGGAGTCAATTCCCGGGATGAGAGGGGGCTGGTGGCGGGCGGATTACCGGTGGCCTTCCAGTCTATCGAGTATCTGCTGACGTTCAAGCAGAATGTCGACATCGGTGAATGCTCTTGCAGCCCGATTGTACCAGTACCTGGCATTGTCAAGATCACCTTCTTCGCGGTGCAGGTTGGCATGGAGCCAGTACGATAGCGGGTCATCTATCTGCTGCACGGCCGTGTGCGCTTCGTCCCAGTACCCTAAATTCGCCCGGAGAATCGCCTTAATCAACACTTTTTGCATACACACACCTTTCTATGGTCGTCAGCGCCGCTTGTTGGCTGAATTGCCTCTGACCCAAAAAAATCATCATTGCACGATTGCCAATACGGCTGACAGCATTTGCCTGTCACAAGGTTTAGCCCCTTCTCCGACAATTTTCACCCTCAATATGTGTCTGGTCAGCAGATATCTGCCAGTTTTCCACTGTCGGCGCAGGTGTCTTTTTCTTCCTTCACGCCACGAGGCGGGTGCTGTTACGAAACTGGTGCGTCTGAAAGGAGAGGGGGCAGATTTCATTCACATTGTCGATGGCCTGCGTGAAAAAGATATGCAGCTCATGTATGTGCCGCTGAGCGGAGACCAGGTCCTCGCCATCGAGCGCGCCGCCAGGGCGGCAGGAACCTTATTGTTATGGTCAGTGACGGACTTCTGGCGCGCATCATGCAGCAGAATCTGGAAGGGTTGCCATTGGTTGACGGTATGCTGTCCACCGGCGTCTATTCTTCGGTAAGTGCACGTTAGGATTACGGGCGTGACCGGTACAACAGGTTCAGTGAGACGTTTGATGCCACGGGGACGAGCTTTGTGGCCCTTGGGGCTGAGGGGCTGTCGGCTGTAATTACGGCTATGCAAAAATGCGTGGACAGCAAGGACAGAGCCTGTATTAACTGGAACCTGAGAAGGGACGAACCGTTTCCCGGTTATCTTGGGGATGTCAGGATCAGCCGGTCTGGAAAAGCAGAACGCCCCATTTTTATCAACACGATCAGAGACAAACGATTGGAGATGGTGTTGAAGGTTTACTGAAACAGCCCCGTTGCCCGACTAATCCATCCCGCCAGCCGATCCCCGAGCCGCCCGTTTGGCGGCAGTTGACTGCCGCACGGAAAATGTGGGGGTCGGGACGATCAGGGTGCGGTTATTTCAGAATGCAGGCAGGCCCCTTGAATGTCCGCCTTAATGCCTGTCCCTGCTGGAATTTCTGCAGCCGGCCAGAGACGTTTCTTGACAGGCGCACCAGCATGGAAGACGGCAGAGCAACAAGAAAGAGAAGACCATCAAGCAGATGGGTGAATGGGTTCAAATCAAAATTGTACTCAAAGTCAGAATCAATATCACGTGCGGTGATAACCTTGTCGTAGCTGTTTCTAAAATCATTCATAATGACACCTGCAAGCTATATTCAGTCAATACCTGTTGTGGTAGTGGCCGAGAATTTAAAGTGACG
>JAHEMX010000327.1 GCA_024643445.1 Desulfobulbaceae bacterium
GCAAAAACATCCTGGCACGGCCCGACTGGTCCATGAACCGGACACTCTATAAATCGATGGGTTACAGCGACTATGACCTGGACCGGCCGATGATCGGCATCGCCAATTCATGGAACCGTATCGTGCCCGGTCATTACAATCTCAATCACGTTTCGGAATACGTGAAACAGGGGATCTTCCAGGCTGGCGGTACACCGGTCGAATTCGGCGTTCCTGCGGCCTGCGACGGCATCGCCCAGGGGCACAAGGGCAACTATTTTATCCTGCCCAGCCGGGACCTGATAGCCAACACCGTCGAGATGATGATCGAGGCACACCAGTTGGACGGTCTCGTGCTTCTCGGATCCTGCGACAAGATCGTGCCAGGTATGCTGATGGCCGCCGCGCGTCTGGATGTGCCGGCGATCATGGTGGTTGGCGGACCGATGGAGGGCGGTTGTGAATTCGACGGCCGTGCCGCCGATACCACCACCATTACCGAGAGCCTCGGTATGATGAAGGCCGGCAAAATCGACGAGTCCACTTACCGGATGCTGGAGGACAAGGCCAACCCCACCTGCGGCTCATGCTCGTTTCTGGGTACGGCCAACACCATGAGCTGCCTGGCCGAGGCCATCGGCCTCAGTCTACCTGGAAGCGGCACCATTCCGGCCACCTATGCCGACCGGCTGCGGGCTGCCCAGGCGTCGGGGAGGCAGATCGTCGCCCTGATAGATAAGGGTATTACGGCCCGCCAGATTATCAACCAGAAGGGAATTGAAAATGCCATCCGGGTCAATTCTGCGATCGGCGGTTCGACCAACGTCGCCCTGCATCTGCCGGCCATCGCCTATGAAGCCGGACTGGAGATGAATCTCGATCGCTTTGAGGAGTTGAGCCGTACAACACCGCTGGTGGCCAAAATGAACCCGGCTGCGGCGCCTAATGTGCCCGATTTCCATGAAGCGGGCGGGGTGCCGGTGGTCATGAAGCAGATACTGCCCCTGCTCCACGGTGACGCCCTGACCGTTACCGCCCGAACAGTCAGTGAGAATGTCGCCGATGCGCCCGAGCCGGACGGCCTCATTATCCGTCCCCTGGATAATCCCTGGAGAACCGAAGGCGGCTTGGCCGTGCTCCGGGGAAACCTGGCACCCAACACGGCTATAACCAAACCGGCGGCGATTCACCCCGACATGCTCACCTTTACCGGCCTGGCCCATTGCTTCGATTCCGAGGAAGAGGCGAACCGGGCGATTATGAAGGGCGAGGTAAAGGAAGGCGAAGTGGTGGTGATCCGCTATGAAGGTCCCAAGGGCGGCCCCGGGATGCGGGAGATGTATATGGCCATGAAGCTGCTTTACGGGCGAGGCCTGGCCCTGAAAACCGGGCTGGTCACGGATGGCCGTTTTTCCGGCACCAACAATGGCTGTTTTGTCGGGCACATCTCACCGGAAGCAGCCGAAGGCGGTCCGCTGGCCATCGTCAGGGACGGTGATAAAATAACCATAGACGTGGTGTCACGGGATCTGCACCTGCATGTCAGCGGCGAGGAGATAGAAAGGCGACTGGCAGCATGGACCAGGCCGGCCCCCAAATATACGCGGGGGTATCTGGGACTGTACAGTCAGCTTGCCGAATCGGCCGATAAGGGCGCCATTCTGCGTTTTCCTGAAAACCGAGATAAATAAGGGCGTACCGGCACCATTCTCGCAAGACGCTTTCAGAGAAGGTGATGAGGAGCGCAAAGGTGCGTGAGCGGCTCTGCATGGGTTCGTCCGCCGGAAATATCAGCATAAAGGTTTTTGATGGGTTCCAAGGTATCACTTTTTATCCAGTGTCTGGTCGATTCGCTCTATCCGCAGGTGGGAGAGGCTATGGTGACCGTCCTTGAGCGTCTTGGCGTCAGTCTCGACTATCCTGACGGCCAGACCTGCTGCGGCCAGCCTGCTTTTAACAGCGGCTATCAGGTCGAGGCGAAGGCAGCGGCGGTGCGGTTTGTTGAGCTGTTTGCCCACGCAGAGGCGATTGTCTGCCCATCGGGTTCCTGCGTGCACATGGTCAGGCATCATTATCCTGAGCTTTTCAAGGACGACGGCGAGAGCACGCGGAAGCTTGTCAATGCGGTGGCTTCGCGTTGTTACGAATTCAGCGAATACCTGGTCGATGTTCTTGGTGTCGACGATGTCCAGGCCAGTTTTCCGGGCCGGGTTACCTATCATGACTCCTGTCATCTGCTTCGCGGTCTCGGGGTTGCCGAACAGCCGCGCCGGCTGCTCAGCCATGTTGACGGCCTGGAATTTGTCGAAATGAGGGATCATGATGTGTGCTGTGGATTCGGCGGCACCTTCAGTATCAATTATGCCGACATCAGCGCCGCCATGGTAGACAGAAAGGTTGATGATATCCTTGCCAGCGGTGCCGATTATGTGACCGGTTGTGACATGAGCTGCCTGATGAACATCCAGGGGCGGCTGTCGCGCCGGAATGAATCGGTGCAGGTCAGACATCTTGCCGAGATTCTCGCAGCGACGGGAGGAAAGGCATGAGCGCTGAAGGAACAACTGATTACCGGGAAGGTGCACGCAGGGGGCTGGCCAGCGAGAGCCTGCAGAAAAACCTGAAAAACCTGCAGAACCGATACGGCCGTGGTGCGCTCGAACATTGGGCGTCTCTGGCCGGGGCCGACCCGAGGGAGCGTGTCAAGCATAAGCGCATGCAGACCCTGGAGAACCTCGATGTCGTCCTCGCCGCGCTGATCGAAAAAATCGAGGCTCGCGGCGGCCAGGTCTATTGTGCGGAAACGGCCGAAGAAGCCGCCGCCTATTGTCTTGAACTGGCCCGGCGTCACGGCGTGAAACGCGTGGTCAAGGGCAAGTCCATGGTCTCCATGGAAATAGGTGTCGATGCGCTGCTGCAGGAAGAGGGGATAGAGGTCGTCGAAACGGATCTCGGCGAATATATTGTGCAGCTGCGTGAGGAGCCGCCCTCTCATATTCTCGGCCCCTGCGTTCATCTGAATCGCCAGCAGATAGGCAGCCTGTTTGCCGAAAAGCTGGATATTGCTTATACCGATGATCCGCCGACCTTGACCCGGGCGGCGCGCAAGGCGCTGCGGCAGAAGCTGCTCCATGCCGATATGGGTATCACCGGCTGCAACCTGGCCTGCGCGGAAACCGGAGAGATAAGCCTGGTATCCAACGAGGGCAACATCCGCATGGCCACCACCTTGCCCCGGATCAACGTCGCGCTGATGGGCATTGAGCGCATCGTTGCGACCATGGAGGATCACCGGGATCTGCTGCAGCTGCTCACCAGGGCGGGGGCCTTGCAGAAAATCAGCACCTATGTGAGTTTTGCCGGCGGACCAAGTCCTGCCGGTGATCCGGATGGCCCGGCCGAGTTTCACCTCGTTCTGGTGGACAACGGCAGATCGAAAATCCTTGCCGATCCTCAATTCAGGGAAATACTGGCCTGCATTCGCTGCGGCGGCTGTCTCAATATCTGCCCGGTCTACGGCCGCATCGGCGGACACGCTTACAACGCCTTTTATTCCGGTCCGGTCGGAGCGGTTTTGACGCCGCTTCTTTATGGCATCAACGAGCATGCGGATCTCTGCAAGGGAGAAAGTCTGTGCGGTGCCTGTCTTGATGTCTGCCCGGTAAACAACGACCTGCCGCGGATGCTGCTGGCACTGAGAAAAAAACTTGCCTACGGCGATCCAGACTGGCAGGTGCATGCACATAAGCCCTTCGAGGCGAAGACCTTCAGGGCCTGGCGGCGGCTGATTTCCAGTGGCCCCCTGTATCGCCTGGTGCTGCGCCTGCTCGCCGTTCTGCAGGGGCCGTTTATCGCAAAAAACGGCATGATCACCAAACTCCCCGGTCCGGCGGGAGCCTGGACAAAAGACCGGGACCTTCCGCCGCTGGCTAGAAAGAGTTTTCGAACCCGCTGGCAGGAAAGGCGCAAGGCCGGACAGGGCAGAAACGACGCCGAGGTGAGAAATGACTGAGCACAACCCCTTCATGTCACGTATCCGCACGGCGCTTGGCCATTCTGCTGTACAGGCCGGAGGAGTGGAACGCTGTTCGGCTCTTTTCCGGACAACCGATAGCGTGGAGATTCTTGAGCGGATAGAGAGTCGCTCACAAGAAAGCAGGCGCGAGCTGCTGCAGCAGTTCCGGGAAAATGCGGCGCTGCTCAATCTCAACGTTCATGCGGCAGCCGGTTTTTCTGCAGCCGGAGAAATCATCGCCGGAATCATACAAAATTCGGAACCGGAATTTGGCTCGGACAGACAGGTTATCCAGCACGATCACCCCGATATCGCCGCACTGGCCTTGTCAACCAGGCTTGGGGATGGGGTGGTCCTGCATACCACCGGAACGGCCGATCGGGATCTCCGGGAAAAAACGATCGCTTCTTTTGTCGGCCTAACCGCACCCTTCTGGGGTGTTGCCGATTCGGCAACGGTCGTGCAGATAACGATGCCCGGACAGCCCCGCTCGACATCGCTGGTGCCGGCGGTTCATATCGCCCTGCTCAGGCTGGAAAACCTGCTGGCCGATCTCACCGAGCTCTACGCGGTCCTGCGGCGCGACCCGCCAGCGTCTTCCTACGTGTTCATTTCCGGTCCATCCAAGACGGCCGATATCGAGTCGAAGCTGGTGCATGGCGCCCATGGTCCGAGAGAGATGCATGCCGTTGTCGTGGGCCTGGAGCGTTAGCCTCCTGTTTCCGGCCGAGCGGCTTTGCACCATGTTGCGATGCGTGTTCTCCCGGGTATGGGGGGGGACCGTTAATCTTACCGCTCGTTGCCTTTGGCGGCTTCCAGATCAGACCAGCAGGTAAGCCCGAACAGAGGTCGGGCATTCTTTACGGCAGCAATGACGGCCCGCTCCATCACCCTCGCAGACAGCAGGCCGAGAACGCTCAAATCCGCCTCGACATGCCCGGTGGCCATGGTGAATATGGTATCCCCGTCGAACATGG
>JAHEMX010000328.1 GCA_024643445.1 Desulfobulbaceae bacterium
ACGGAAATCGACCAGCTCCGACAATCCGCCTCGACAGGAGGTCTGAAGGTAATGGAACTCCCGTCCTGGCAGGATATCGAGCAGGATCTTGCGTTGTTCATGCGCGCCGAAAAGATGATCGACAAAGAGGCACGTGGTCGGACAAAATCGATACTGATGCAAAAACAGCAGGCTGCCTGGATCGTCCAGTATCCCCCGATTGAGCCGCTGCACACCGCCGAACTGGATGCACTCTACAAACTTCCATACTCTCGCCGCCCCCATCCGCTGACACCTGATATTCCAGCCTATCAAACCATTAGAAATTCGATCACCATTGTTCGCGGTTGTTCGGGTAACTGCTCGTTCTGCGCTATCAGTCGTCACCAGGGACCCGCAACAACAAGCCGTAGTGTCGAGTCGGTTGTTGCAGAAATTCGGGAAATTACTGCTCAAAGCGGATTTGACGGGACGATCACTGACCTCGGTGGCCCGACAGCCAACCTCTTTGCAACCAGATGCAGTATCGGCTCCTGTGCCAAACACGATTGCCTGTATCCGGCACTCTGTAAAAACCTCATCATTGACGAAGAGCAATTTCTCTTTCTCCTTGACCAGGTTTTACAGGTCGACGGAGTCAGGCACGCCTTCATTTCCTCAGGCTTGCGAACGGGACTTCTGCTGCAGACCCCGCGATTACTGGAAGCGCTTATCAGCAGACATATTCCGGGCAATCTTAAAATAGCTCCGGAACATACCGAAAAAGAGGTGCTGGAGCTGATGCACAAGGAATCACACCAGCAGCTCTGCCAATTCATTGACTCCTACCAGGCCATCTCTCGGCGGTTGGGCAGGAAGCCTGGTATAACGCCATACCTTATCAGCGCCCATCCCGGATGCAGTGAAGCACATACCCGGGAAATGATAAAAAAGCTACAGAGACTCAAACTTGATATACGGCAGTTTCAGGACTTTACGCCGACCCCGGGCACTCTCTCGACGGCCATGTATGTCACCGGTATCCATCCAGTCAAGGGCACGACCGTAGAGGTGGCGAAAAACCAGGCAGACCGCAATCGGCAGCGCAGATTGATCGAAGAAGCCTTTTTTCCCCGCGGCGGTGAGCCTAGAAATCCCCACAAGAAGACCGAACGGACAGTAACGATTAAAAGCGGGAAGCAAAAGCGGAACAGGCGCTCGGGATGAGCCTCGGTGGCAAGAGAATAACAACCTGGTAATACAGTTTTTTTTCTTATTTACCAGTCGGCCGGAGAGAAACTGACGACCCGTTCGATCGACTGTTCAGACAAGAGCAGCATCAGCAATCGATCCAGGCCAAAGGCGATCCCTGCGGCCTTGCCTATGCGGGCAATATCCTCAAGAAACCGCTCGGGCAGTTCCATGGTCCTGAGTTCCGGTCCGAGCAGCTCTCGTTCCTTGAGAAACCGACTGCGCTGTTCATCGGCATCAGTAAGTTCACTGAAGCCGTTAGCCAGTTCCAGTCCATCAATATAGAGCTCAAAACGCTCGGCCACGCTTTCTTCTCCGGGCTTGAGGCAGGAGAGAGAAGCGCACTCGGCCGGATAATCATAGAGAAACGTCGGACGGGATCGGCCAAGATGAGGCTCGATATACTCAACAATCGCCTCGTCAAAGCGATCCTCAAGTAAAGCGGTTTCGAGTCTGACAGGAGAAAATCTCTGGAAACTCTCGGCGACGCTCAATCGTTCCCACGGTTCCTCAAGAGGCATCGTCCCAAGTCTTGACCCGGCGAGTGCGGTGCACGTTTTTTCGGACCCGTAAAGCTCAGAGAAAACATGGCGAAGCAGATTTTCGCAATCGTCCATCAAATCCTGGTAATCGCAGTCCAGTCGATACCACTCCAGCATCGTAAATTCTTCCAGATGATGCTGCCCCCGCTCCTTGTCCCTGAAGCAGGGGCATATCTGGAAAATCATCGGGCAGCCGAGGCTGAGAAGGCGCTTCATGCATTGCTCCGGTGACGGCTGGAGAAACCATGATCCCGCCTTAATCGGCTGGATATTGCTCTCCGGCAGCAAAACCGGCAGACGAACCGGCGTATCGACTTCCAGAAACCGCTGGTGCTGGAAAAAAAAACGGATAGAGCGGAAAAGGGCTGCACGCAGGTGCAGCCCTTGCATCGTCATCACGCCGACTACTCTTTGACGCGGGTCACATACTCCCCGGTTCGGGTATCGATCTGAATACGGTCCCCTTCTTCAATAAACGGTGGAACATTGAGCTGGTAATTAGTCTCTACGGTAATAGGTTTGGTATCGGTTCCGGAAGTATCGCCCCTGGCCCAGGGGTCTGCCTGGGTTACCAGCAGGTTGACAAAGATCGGCAGGCTGATATCAATCGGGCGTACACCAAAAAACAGCACCACGACCTCCATGTTGTCTACCATATAGTTGGCATTGGAGCCGAGCTGCTCTCTTGTCAGGAACAGCTGCTCATAATTATCGGTATCCATGAAGTGATACTCATCGCCCTGATTGTAGAGATATTGCATTTTACGCTCTTCAAGTTCCGCTTTCTCAAATTTGTCGTTTGAGCGGTAGGTATTGCTGAACTGAGAGCCGGTAATCATATTCCTCAACTTGCAGCGATAGAGTGCCTGGCCCTTTCCCGGTTTGGCAAACTGAAAATCAGAAATGATATGCGGCTCACCGTCGATGAGTATTTTCAAACCCTTGCGTAGATCTGATGCACCAAAAAACATAACGATTCTCCCTCAATATAACCGGCCGCCGCTTCTCCGTCCCACAGGCACCGGATAAACGGGCCGGGCTGAACCGGCAACAGTAAAATGAAACCATAATAAGCTGGCAATATACCCGTCTCAGCTTATATTTGACAACCGCTAATACATAATTCTCATTGATCAGAGATATTGAATCGTGCATCCGGCATCCTGTTTTTTCTCCCGCACCACTTTTTTTTATAAGCTTCACAAATCTGACTCTGTATAATACACAAGAAAAAATAGGAAACGGTATGGATCAAAAGATAGGCCTCTTATCAGATACGCACCTGTACGCTGTCAGCGAGCAGTTCCGGCAGCAAATCCAGATCGCTTTCAGCTCCTGTGAGACAATTATTCATGCCGGTGATATAACAGATATGGACGTACTTGCCGCGTTCCACCCAAAAGCGGTATTTGCCGTTCACGGTAACATGTGTGACCGCAAGAGCAGAGACCTGCTTCCGGAATCACGGCTTTTATCCATCAATGGATACATGATCGCCGTCTGTCATGGGGCCGGTAGCAGGCAGACGATAGAGGAACGTCTGTATCAGCGTTTCTACGATGCGGATTGCATAGTTTACGGGCATACCCATCAACCGGTAGCTCACCGGCGCGGTAAGACCCTCTATGTCAATCCCGGCAGCTTTCAGGGTACGGGCCGGTACGGCAGCCCTGGAACCTATGCTCTTCTGACTGTCGGGAGAGATTCCATGTCCGCAGATCTCAAGATTCTTCCCCCGTTGCCATGAAAACCATCTGGAGTCCATGGCGGCTGGAACATGTCCTTGGCAAAAAACCCCACACGGCAACCTGCCTCTTCGAGCCGCCCGGGGAAGGTTGTTGCGCAAAAGAGGATCTTCTGCTTTATCGAAACTGCGGCTGTATCTGCATGCTCAACCGCTTTCCCTACACCAACGGTCATCTCCTTGTCGCACCCGCCCGGCATGTTTCCTGCATCACAGATCTTGATTCGAAAGAGATGACCCCGCTTATGGAACTTGTCAGTGCAGGCACCGCCATCCTTCGCCGTGTCCTGGATCCGGACGGCTTTAATATCGGCCTCAATATCGGCAGCGAAGCAGGTGCAGGTATAGCCGATCACCTTCATTTTCACATTGTTCCACGCTGGCGTAACGATGTCAATTTCATGACGGTGCTGGCCGACGTCCGGGCAATTCCGGAACACATAGAAATGACCTACGACCGTCTCCTTCCCGAGTTCCAGGTTTACTATCAATCACGGAATATCCATCACCATGACAGCTCCGCTTAAAATGACGCCGATGCTTCGGCAATACCTCGATATCAAGGAAAAACACGAAAATGAAATTCTCTTCTACCGGATGGGTGATTTCTACGAGATGTTCCTTGAGGATGCAGAGATTGCCTCAAAAATACTCAACATTACCCTGACGTCGCGAAACAACAAGAGTGATACGGCCGCTATCCCGATGTGCGGGATACCCTATCACGCCGCCCCAACATATATCGCAAAACTGGTGAGCGCCGGCAAAAGAGTCGCGATTTGTGAGCAGACAGAAGATCCTTCCCAGGCCAAGGGCATCGTCAGACGCGAAGTCATCCGTGTAATCTCCCCCGGCGTGGTGACCGATGATCAGCTTCTTGATGAAAAAGAAAACCGCTACGTCTGTTCCATCACCCATTCCGGGAATGATCAGGATCATTTATGGGGCATCAGTTTTCTTGATGTCAGCACCGGTGAGTTTCAAGCGGGAGAATTCATTGATGAAGGAAATACGCCGGAACAACTCGTCGAGCAACTCTCCAGGATGTCGCCTGCCGAACTTCTCTTTGATGAAGATGACCGTACCCTGCTGCAGCCCCTGATAAAGACCGCTGAACTGCAGCTTCCAAAAATCTGCCTGACACCGCGTCCTTCCCACCTGTTCCACCTGGAGAGCAGCCGCCAAAGGTTGGCTGAACACTTTAACGTTATCAGCCTCGACTGTTTTGGTTGCGGGGAAATGCGGCAGGGCCTCATCGCTGCTGCAATCCTGCTTGACTACATTCAGGAGACACAGAAAACAGACATCGCTCATATTGAAAAACTAGTTCCTATTGAACTCGACACGGTTTTACTCATAGACGACGCATCCAGGAGAAACCTGGAGTTGACCCAGACCATTATCGGCAGCAAGCGGGAAGGTTCCCTGCTGTCTGTGCTCGACGAGACCCGGACCCCGATGGGTGCCCGTCTGC
>JAHEMX010000329.1 GCA_024643445.1 Desulfobulbaceae bacterium
CGCTACGAGCCGGGATCTGCACCCGACCGGCTTTGACCGCGTGGAGTTCTTTTTTGCGCCGAACCCCGGTGAACCGTCCCGGCCGCTGGCAAAGGTCGCCTCGGGCGGGGAATTGTCCCGGCTGATGCTGGCCATGAAATGCCTTCTGGCCCGCAAGGATATGGTTGAAACCGTCATCTTTGACGAGGTAGATGCCGGTGTCGGCGGTGAAGCCGCCGAGGCGGTTGCACGGAAAATACGGGAACTTGCCGGGCATCACCAGGTGTTCTGCATCACCCACCTGCCCCAGATTGCAGCCAGGGGAACCGAGCACTTCAGCGTGGTGAAAAAGGTCGGGCAGAACCGGACCGTCACCTCGGTGGTGGCGCTTGCCGAGGAAGACCGGGTGAAGGAGCTGGCCCGGATGCTGGCGGGTGAGTCGGCGACTGAAAAAACCCATGCCTGGGCCGAGGCCCTGCTGGAAAAGGGTCGTAAGGCAGCATGAAGCGGGTCAAGGCGATCAGCCTTTTTTCCGGCGGGCTCGACTCGATCTGTGCGACCAGGCTGGTGATGGAGCAGGGCATCGAGGTCCTCGCCGTTAAATTTGTCTCCCCGTTCTTTGGCTACGATATCCTGCGGGACCCGGAAAGCTATCGAACCCGGATTCTCGAAAAGTACGGTATCAATGTCCGCGTTGTCGATATCAGTGAAGAGTACCTGAGGATGCTGCGCAATCCGGCGCACGGTTTCGGCCGCTATTTTAATCCCTGCATCGATTGCAAGATCTTCATGCTCGACCGCGCCCGGGAGATGCTGGCCCAGACGGGAGCCTCGTTTTTGATTACCGGTGAAGTGCTCGGTCAACGGCCGATGTCCCAGCGCCGCGATACCCTCAACGTCATAGAACGGGACTCCGGCAGCCGCAGCCTGCTGCTGCGCCCGCTCAGTGCCAAGCTTTTAAACCCGACCAGGGCTGAAACCCAAGGGCTGGTGGATCGGGAAAAGCTCCTTGATTTCAGCGGCAGGGGGCGATCGCGGCAGATTGAACTGGTCAAGCGCTTTGGCATTACCGAGTACCCGTCTCCGGCGGGCGGCTGCATCCTCGCCGATCCGATCCTGAGCCGCCGGATAGCCCGGGTCTATGGCGGAAATTTTGTTGTCAGGCCGACCACGATGAGCGTTGTCGATATCGAACTGATGCTGCTCGGCAGGCAGTTTCTTCTGCCCGGCAATGGCTGGCTGATACTTGGCCGTGACGAGAAGGAGAATCTTCGCCTGGCCGAGTTGCGGGAAAAGGGGGATATCCACCTGTGGATCGAGGAGCGGTCCGGGCCGGAAGCCCTGCTGCGTCGTGCCGACGAATCGTATGAAGACGGCAGTGTGAAAGAAAAGGATCTCTTCTACTCGGCCGGGCTCATTACCCGTTATGCAAAGAAAACCGATGGCCTGCCGACCGGCGGCACGGTGCTGATGCAAAGCGGAGACAGAAAAGATTCGTGTGTCGCCGAGCCCCTTGCCGACGAGCATTTTAGTGAGTGGATGATCTGAGGAGCTACTCTTCCAGCACGGCTTCGACTGCTGCCAGGTAGGCCTGTTCATTAGCTGCCCGGGTAATTTTCTTCAGCAGTTTCTCTTTTCCGGGAAAGGAGCCGATAAAATAGATCCAGACCTGTTTCATCTTGCCGAGCAGGTGCCCGGGGCCGCTCAGCCGCTGTTTCATGGCCTGGAACAAGTCCTGGTGAAAAGCCCTGAGAACCTCCTGCCGCACCTGATCTGAAACACTCCCGCCTTTGATTTCCTGCGCCAGAAACGGATTGGCGACAAGTCCACGGCCTAGCATCCAGCGGTTGACCGAGGGAAACCGCCCAGCCAGTCGGGTATAGTCGGAAACACTTGCTATATCGCCGTTATAGACCATGGTGTGGCGGGTCAGTTCACTGCAGATCTGAAACTCTTCAGGCAGCGTGCTGCCCCGGTAGAGCTGGACACCGAGGCGAGGATGGATGATGATCTCGGTGAGCGGATAAGCATCGAGCCGCGGCAGCAGCTCCCGTGCCTCGGAACAGTCCTTGTACCCCAGGCGCATCTTGATGGAAAGCCCTGCCTGCAGTCGGGGCATGACCGCGTCGAGAAGGGCGGTGATCCGGTCCGGGTAGGGAAGAAGACCTGAACCGCGTTTTTTGCCGGCGACCATTTTCACCGGGCAGCCGAGATTCCAGTTTATTTCCCGGTAACCGAGCTGCCAGAGTCGCTCGGCAACGCAGAGAAAGCCATCGGCATCAGTGTTGAGGAGCTGGGGAACCAGCGGCAGGTCGTTGTCATGGCGGGGCAGAAGATCGCTCAGCAGCTTGTCCGAACACAGTGCTGAACTCTGGGGGTTGATAAATGGCGCAATACAGCTGTCCAGGCCGCCGAAATGGTTGCAGTACACCCGGCGATAGAGGGCGTCGGTGATGCCTTTGAGTGGAGCCATGTAGAGAAACGGCCCGGAATCTCGGGAGACAGCACTCATTCCGGTGCCTCACGCGGCGGCTGAACTACGATCAGCCTGAGAGGAGCATCGGCAGGAGTTTTGACAGCGTGCAGGCCGGCATCATAGCGGGCGATGCAAAGGTGCTGCAGGAAACAGTAATCGTGTCGGGTTCTGTGCATAAAGCCTCGTTTTCGGGCCGGTTGTTCAGCGTGTGTAATCGGCTGGAATGTGTTACGCTGTCGTTTTCAGCGGGATCATACTACAAAGAGGTTGCTGTTTTCGTCAACAACCATGGAAAAGAAAAAAACAGCGGTTATAACAAGACAGCAAATCGATGGGTGGCTCTGCCGCTATCCCGGGGGATTGTTTGACGCGCTGCAGGAAACGGCCCTCTGCCAGGGTGCCTCGCTGCACCTGGTCGGCGGCGCGCTGCGTGACTGGCTGACGGGGAAAATACCGACCGATCTCGATTTTACCATAAATAGCGATTCGATAGCCTTCCTCAGGCAATTGCGGAAACGCCTGGGAAGAGGGACGGTGGTTGTCCTGGGAAACCGATCGGACAACACCTGCCGGCTGGTCATCGATGATCTGGTCATCGATGTCTCCGGTTTCAGGAAAAAGGCAGCAGCAATCGAAGGGGATCTCGTCTGCCGGGATTTTACCATCAATGCACTCGCTGCGGCCGTTGCCGACCTCACGCAGGGGAGTGGCGATGCGCTCATCATTGATCCGCTTGGCGGTGCCGAGGATATCCGGCGGCGCCGGATACGCGCCTGCCCAGATGCATTTACCGATGACCCCCTGAGACTGCTCCGTGCCTACCGTTTTGCGGCCGAGCTCGGCTATGAGATTGAGCCGACAACATTGCACGATATCGGTGCCTGTTCAGCCTTGATAGAAAACAGCGCAGCCGAGCGTATCAGCTATGAATGTGATCGGATCATGCTCAGTCCGCGGGCGTATCGGGCGATGGCTGGAATGGCGGCTGCCGGTCTACTGGGGCGAATCGCCCCGGAACTCTGGCTGGGTGACGGGGTCGGCCAGCCTTTATTTCATCATCTCGATGTCCTGCGACATAACCTGGAAACATTGAATTGCATGGAACAGGTATGCGCTGCGCCCCCGCACTATTTTCCTGATTGTCCCGAGCCGATGCTGAACTATCTGAAGGATACCGCCAACCAGGTTGCCCTCAAGTGGGCCGCTCTTTTTCACGACGTCGGCAAACCCGCGACCAGGGACGTCACTTCCGGAAAGAACAGCCGGATTACCTTTCACCGTCATGACACTGAAGGAGCTCAGCTGTTCAACGGCTATGCCCGTCGCCTGAAGTGGAGTAAGTATAAGAGACAGCGGGTGGGCGGCTTCATCGACATGCACATGCATCCGTTTCACCTCTGTAATACCAGGCGGGAAAAGGGCGGGCCGAGCCGACGGGCGATGTTGAAAATCTGCCGCCGGGCAGGTGATGACCTGCCCGGCCTGTTCCTGCTGGCGATGGCAGACAGCCTGGCGGGACAGGGGCCGGATAGGCCTGCCGGGATAGAACTGGAACTGGCAACACTGTACTGCTCCCTCGACGCGTTGTACCAGGAGACCATCAGGCCTATTCTGCGGGGACCGAAACTATTGACCGGGGCTGATCTGGTTGATACACTGGGGCTTGAACCCGGCCCGCAATTCAAAACACTTTTGGCCGGCGTTGAAAACGCCCGTATCGAAGGTGCCGTCAGCAATCGCGACGAAGCTCTGGCATGGGTTCGGCTGCAGTTGAAAAAAAATGTTTAGGCTCCGTGTGAAACAGTGTCCGGGGTTCATCCGGATTTGATTCGTCTTGCGAAAGCACAGTAAATGGAATAAAGAGTGCGTAAAGTACGGGATTACTATTTCAAGAAGGCCAAGAAGGAACATTACCCAGCCAGATCGATCTATAAAATCGAGGAGATACAGCATAAATACCGTCTTCTGAGGCGTGGCGATGCTGTTCTTGATTTTGGTTGCTTTCCGGGAAGCTGGTCGCTTTATGCCGCTGAACAGGTGGGGCCAAAAGGTGTCGTTGTCGGTGTTGATATTCAGCAAGCAAATCAGACGCCTCGGCCCGAAAGTGCTGAAATACACTGGCTTTGCCAGGATATCATGGACCCGGAACTCATTACCCGGGTGCGCAGGATCCGGCCGGCCTTTAAAGTCATCATTTCTGATATCGCTCCCAAAACGACCGGCAATCGCTGGGCTGACCACCAGAGATCCATGCAACTTGTCAATCACACGCTGGAATTGGCGGAGCTGCTTCTGCACAAGAAAGGCAATTATCTCTGCAAGATATTTCAGGGTGAAGACATGCCTGCATTTGTTGAGGGACTCAAGAAACGTTTTGCTTTCGTCAAGGTTATAAAACCTGAAAGCTCACGCAAGGAAAGCGTGGAGGTTTTCGTACTTGGCATGGACTTTTTGTAAAACCCGTAGCAGATACACAAGATGGAGCAGAAACTTTAATTCTGCTGAAACAA
>JAHEMX010000330.1 GCA_024643445.1 Desulfobulbaceae bacterium
AGAGATTTTTCGGGTTGATAAAGTTGTCGGCCTTACCGTGCTCCCCGGTGATCGCAGTGATCTGGCGAACAAACCGCAGGTTCATCAGATAGCGATATGACTGGGCGATATCGTCATACTCCTCCCGGGTAAAAAGACGCTTTTCATGAATTTTCTCGAGCCTCAGCAGGGTATTGGTTTCACGGATGGCATGTTTCAGGGCATAGATGCGGGCAAAATCAATAATCGGCATCATCGCCCGCTTGATATCAAAGGCATCCTTGTTCTCGCCTTTTGACTGCACCACAATATTGCGGAAAAATCCCAATGGCGGCTTGAAATAAAGCGCGTTTTCCACCATGTTGCGAAAAAAACCGGACCAGTTTTCCAGTGAGGTAAAGAGAAAGTCGCTCAATTCATCGGTCAGCTTCTTATCGCCCCAGGCCCACCTGAAATCAAAAAAGACGTTGGAATTCAAGAGATCTTCCGGATTCGCTGCATGAATCCAACCATGAAAATATCTCTTCCACGCCGAAAGCGGCCGGCACCAGTCCGGATTCTGTGCCATGTTATTGCCTTTACAGAAGACAAAACCAGCCCTGTCCAGCCAGGTACAGATATCGGTGGCAAGATTCAGAAAATAGCTTTTCGCCAGTTCCGCGCCCTCCGGATCATCATTATCTTCATAGATGAGCGCATTATCCTGATCAGTCTTCAGCGTCTGCTCATTTCTTCCCTCGCTGCCCATGATGATGAAGGCAAAAGCACACGGCGGCGGACCATTCCTGGCTACCGCGAATTCGACTATTTTCTCCAGGATCGCATCGGCGATGGTCGTTATCAGCTTGCAGAGCGTGTCAGGCTGGACGCCATTCTTTATCGGTTCAATCATGATACCGGGAAGGCGGCTGTGAATATTTTCCAGCTGATCGGGAGAGTGTGCCCGTTTAATCTCCTGTACCAGGAAGTAGGGCGACCGGCTCTGCTCGGTGATGATCTGACGATCGGTCAATATCCCGGATATAGTGCCGTCTTTTCCGGCAACGGCAAGGTGCGATATCCCTTTTTCGATCATCAGCAGATAGGCCTCATAGACCTGGGCGTCTTCGGGCAGGGAAATGAGCGGTGTGCTCATGATATCAGAGACCGGAAGATTTTTACTGAATTCGACAGCGACAACGCGTTTTCGCAAATCCTCATCGGTTATAATGCCGTTAATCCGTCTTTCATTGTCATGCACCAGCAGGTAACCGGAATCATCCTCACTCATTTTGCAAGCGGCATCTTTGATCGATAGGGAACCTGAACATACCGGAAAGGAACGGTTGTAAATCGAGGAAATGGACTGATGGAAAAACTGCAGCGATCTGTCCGGGCCACTGACCTGCCGTGACACGATCTCGGCATAGGAGCGGTCCAGCATCTTCTTGCCAAAGGTATTGGTGAAAAACTCCTTGAAATGATCAAATTCATCACAGAGCTGGAAAAACAAGGCTTTTGGTAACTTATAGAAAGTCGTGTCTTCCATCAGGATCATCGACCTGACCGCAATCGACTCGTTGACAAGCATTGAGATCCCGCCAAAACAATCTCCTTCTGAAAGCAGACCCCGCAGGATTTTCTCCTGGTCCTGGCCGAAGTAAAGCTCGGCTGAACCGGCTGAGATGACATACAGGTGATTCACCCTTGTCTGCCTCTGCACAAATCTTACTTCACCTTTTTTGCTTTTTTCCTCCTCGAGGCGACTGAAGATCTCGGCCTGCCTCTCTTTTGGAATAAAGGAAAACGGGGGCGTTTTGGCCAAGGTTGTCAGGTCAAATGGTTGCATGATTCCTCTCCGCAAAGCGGGCCGTTTAAACCATTTTATTCATTGAATCAATCCATTAGACGGCTAACTATACCGGATGTCTGCCTTCCGGTAAACATCCTTTCCATTCGTTGCACCATGAGCAAGATCTTCGACGCGCTCCCCGCTGGAGTCCCGGATGAAAATAAGCGTTCACCTAAGAGGGGTGAAACCGGGGTGACCGTCGCGGTTCTCCGCAGAGTCAATTCCTCTCCCGCCAGTTCCTGATGCGTGCATGGAGCGGGTCGAAAAAGCCGGACATTTTCTTGGTAACTTTCTGAACAACCTCCTCATTCTGGCTGAAGATCGATTCCAGAGAAATGAGCTGGTCACGGTCAGGATTACTCAGGTAACGCTTTATTGCTTCTATTTTTCGTACAATTTCCTGTTCCGCCTGCTGCCGGAGAATGGATTTCAGACGGATAATATTCTCTTCTCCCGCCTCATCGATCTCGTTATGCAGATACTTTTTCAGTTTGAACCTGATACGCTGGTCAATGAGTTCAAGCAACAGTTTTTCATACTCCTCACCCAGCCAGATCGTTTCAGGCACCAGGTCACCGAAGTGAGTCACCCCGAGAATATCTTTGTCCTGGCTCCAGTAATTGATCAGAAAATCGGTTTCCAGGCTCTGATAATTCTGCCGGGGCATATACATGCGACGAAGATATTGCAGGACCTTCTCGGCCTTCTTCTTGTGTCCGCCAATAATAACCGATCCGCCGACCTCATTCTTGGTCACGCCCTTGGTCCACGGAGCTCCGGTGATACCAAAGTCATGATAGATGGGAATGTGCAGCAGGGCCGACAAGGTATTGAGTGCCAGCGCATAACCCGCCGATGGTCCCCCGACATTGTAGGAGGCCGAGAGCAGTTGATGATGAATCGTCATGTTGGCCAGGAACTGTCCCAGCAGTCGTGCCGTACTGATCTGCGGGTTCAGCGACTGGAAATAATTCTTTACCAGTGTCAGTGCCTCCTGGGCTGACTGCTGGGTCATCTGCACCGCCATCTCCATCTGCGCCGAGCTATCACCAGAAGCGGAGACAGCTCCGGTCACCAGGACCTTTTCCGATGTCAGGCTGTAAGTCAGGCTTGTGGCTATCGGCAGCAGAACGCCATCGATGTCGTTGGCACCGACACCCACGATAAATCCTTTCTGAGGTTCCTGGCTCAATTCGGCCTCAAGGAAATCGTCGAGATCCGCTTTCCCCTTTTTTGTCGGGCTCAGGGACATCTCTTTGCGGGCCAGACGAAGGTGTGAGCTGCCGAGCGGATAGTCATTTTCTGACGTAATCGAAGAAAAGAGGGTCAGGATTTCATCATAACGATCAAGCAGCTGCAGCGGTGATTCTTTCAGTGTTTTCTGCAGCCCGTCCGGATTGCCGAGCGCTTCAAAAATTCCGCTCAGGGTCTTCAGGTTAAACTTCAGGAAACGCTCCTGTTGGTCAATGGAAAGGGATGAAATATCTCTGAATTTCTGCAGCACCATGAGCTCGGTACTCCGCAGTGATATCGCCTTGTCGACAAAGGAGGCAAAATCGGCCGGCGTATGGCAAATCCCCTTGGCAACCTCGATAATCCGGGCTGAAGTAATTTCGCTAGCACCTACCGTATGATGCAGTGTCGCCTCGATGATCTCCCCGATATCACTTTTGGCAAGATGTCCGGAAACCTCGAGAACCTTCAATCGCTTCGAACGAATCAGAGCAGGATCAAGCAGGTCAAGACGATTTGTCGTCAAAACGGTAAAGACCTTGGACAGCGGCTGTTCTCCATCGATAATATTGAGAAATTTGTTGGTCAACCGGTCAGAGGGCGCTCCCCCGCTGCTGCTGCGCCGGGGCGCCAGCGCGTCTCCCTCGTCAAAAAAGACAACGGAGGGAGCAATCATCTTGGCAATATCGTAGACCTTGACAAGGTTTTCCGCGGTCCCGTCAACCGGGCTGGACGGGTTATGCAGGATGCTCGGGCTGGCGCTGATATCGTGAATGTTTTTGTTGTCGCTCAGCCAGGTCCTGACCAGAAAGGTCTTACCGCTTCCCGGCGGTCCGTTCAGAACAACGCCTTTTTCATCACTGATGTTGTATAGTAAGGAGTTGTTGATCATCTCCGAGAAGGTATGCTTGACTTCACCGGCATAATCGTCCCAGTTGGCCGAGCGGTCGATACGGTTCACCACTTTTTTATACAGATCTCCGAAAGAATTCCTGGCAACCATTTCAAAGGCGTTGCGCACCAGCAGCGAATCATCAAGGAATTGTGCCTCGAAACTCCCTTTCATGGAAATGATATAGCTCACCAGTTTCCTGACATAAGCCGGCGTGATCTGCAATGAGCGCTCCTGGAATATATTGAAGAATTTCCCCACCGCCGCCTTGACGTTTTCGACCTCTATCCATTGAATGTTGTCGTATTCCTGATGGTCGTTTCCGCTGGAAACCCTGATATTATTGCGCATCAGTTCAATCTGAATGATTTCCTGCAGATTGGTTTTATTGCGCCAGTATTCTGAAACATCGATGATCAACCCCTTTTCCACAAAGCGTCGGTAGATGGCCGAGTCGAACACCTCCGGCTGATCCGAGGTGGCGATGAGCAGGCAGTCCCTGCTGCCGTGGATGATTTCGTCGATAATAATATTAGAACTGTCCACCAGGGTTCCCTGCTGCCTCTCAACACCGCCGCTCACATTACTGCTTTCTTTTCGCGCAAAGGCACTGTGTGCCTCCTCTAGGTGCCGGATACAGGTTGCTTTGGGATTACCGAAGGCCCGGCGAAGATAATTCCCGGGTTCACCGGAGAGCGCTGTCTGGAAGTCATTCGGTGTGATGCGGGCAAAATCAACGGAAAGGCTCTGCTCCTCGAGATCACTCAGGTTCCTGCTGATCTGCGACCTGAGGATCAGATTGAGCAAGGGTATCCGGGAAAGTGTTTTGTATTTGCGCAGCCTTTTCCGTCGCTCAATTTCATAAGCAAGATCCGGTGAAATGTCCTCAAGACTTTTCCAGAATGGAAGACCCGACATAACGCTTATTTTTTTCTGCTGAAGATCGACCTCGGGCCGCACCTCATTGGCAAAAATTACCTGCTCGATAGCCTCGGTTGCCGTTGCCGTC
>JAHEMX010000331.1 GCA_024643445.1 Desulfobulbaceae bacterium
GTAATTCACATCCACGCCCGGCATGATATCACCCGGATTTGCCGCACCGAAACCGGCCGCGACCTTGGTGCCGTTGAAATCACGGTTATACCAGAGCGAACCGTCGAAGGCGTCGCCCGAAGATGCCGAGGCTGAAGCCTGAAAGCCGGCGAAGGACGGGGTGTCATAACGGACGCGATCTGTTCTGCTCAGTCCGTCAAAATCATTGTAGACATTCTTGATCTTACGGCTGGAAAGGGTATCGGTTGCGCCCTGATACCACAGTGAGGAACCTGCTATGTCCGGAATGGCAGAGTAGGAGGCGACGGTTGTTCCGGACAGATCAATTTCCGCCGTGTTGTCTGTAGCACTGCTGCCTTTTCCGAGAGATACTTTACCGTAGGCATCGTGCTTGAAGGATATTTCCGCCCAGCGCAGTTTGAAGTTATCTGAAGTGGCATTAGTGGTATTCAATTGGTTGACATCAGAACTTCCGTTGGAAACGATGCCGTATTCAAGTCTGCCGCCTACCAGCCAGCCGCTGGCGGTATCTACGGAAGCCAGCAGTCCGATTCTGGACTGGGAATTGGTGTTGTCGACGGAATACCATTTCGAGCTGTCGCCGTTGTTCACGTACATCAAGGCGCGGTTGATCTGGCCGTAGAGGCTGACGTTGACATTTGAGTAGCTGGAGGTGACCATCTTGTCCGTATCTTTCAGGGCCTCTTTGTCAGCCTTGGTGGCAAGCGCTTCAGTAGTGCCCGACAACTGTTCCTTCAGAGCGGAAATTTCCGCCGCCTGTTTGTCGAGCTGGGCCTGCTGCTGCTGGATCATCCGTTTCAGTTCCTGCAGCATGTCGTTATCCACCATGCCGCTGCCGCTGGCCTGGACCTGGGTACCTAGGCAGAGAACAACTGCCGCTCCAGCGGCAATCCGTGCGTATGTTTTGATCTTCATTCTCTCCTCCCTCAAGATGTTAGTCGTTTGGGTCAAAGGTCTGTGATTCTGAATATATCACCTAATAAAACACTCGGCCGTACTATCAGTCAAGCAATTCCGTGCGTATTCCATTGCTACCGGGTTATGGTTGCCCCGAACGCTTATTAAATCGTATGGGCAGCCGGTTAGCCGCGCTGAACTGAGCTCTGGCATGCTGGCTGTTGCTCGAGAAAATTATTTAATTTTAAGGAACAATGTAGTACGTTCAACGCTACGAGATGCATAGGTTTGCAAAAGAGAAAGACAAAGAGATATTCTTTGGGAGGAGGCCGTCTTGATTAAGTTCACACAGATTATAAGCGCATTCATCAACGGTATTGCCAGGAGCAGGGTGTCTCTGGTCGGCGCCACCATGACCACCGCATCTTTTCCTATCCTGCTGGTTGGCATCATCCTGGAACTCTTCGGGTTGATTCACAATCAGTACTTCGGCTTCGTTCTCTACATGTTCATAGCCCCGGCTTTTATCCTCGGGCTGGTTTTGATTTTTCTCGGGCTCTTTGTTTTCAAGGGAAAGGAGGCAGTCGGCCTGTTTACCCACGAATACCTGAGCGAGAAACTCTCCGTTCCGGAAAACTTCATCAAGGTACGAAAACTGATATTCCTGGCTACCAGCCTCACCTTTGTGAACGTGTTCGTCATCATCCTGCTCGCCTATACCGGTTATCACTATACCGAATCCAACGAGTTCTGCGGCCAGCTCTGCCATACCGTCATGGCGCCCGAGTACTCAACCTACTCCAACTCTCCCCATTCACGCGTGAAATGCGTCGAATGCCATATCGGTTCAGGGGCCACCTGGTACGCCAAGTCAAAACTATCCGGTACCAGGCAGCTGCTTGCGGTGGTGGTGAAATCCTATGCGACCCCCATCGAAACCCCGGTGCATGGATTGCGGCCCGCCCGGGAAACCTGTGAAGAGTGTCACCGGCCCGAGCTTTTCCATGGGGATAAACTGTACATCAAGGACAAGTTCCTGTCCGACGAGAAAAACACCCACGTACAGACGGTCCTGCTGTTGAAGGTCGGCTCCGGCGGTTACCGGGGCTCTGAAGCGCATGGAATTCACTGGCATGTATCGGAACACAATAAAATAACCTACACACACAGCGATTGGGAACGTGAGGAGATCAACCAGGTGACACTGACCAAGCCGGACGGGACCATGGTGGTTTTTGACAAAGGTACCGGTGAGGCACCTGAAGGGGGGCAGAGCTATGTCAGGGAGATGGACTGTATCGACTGCCATAACAGGCCTACCCATATCTACAAGTCGCCTGATGAGGCGCTTGATGAAAAGCTGTTGCTTGGGGCGATTCCGACGGAACTGCCGTTTATCAGGAAGATAGGGTATGAACTGATTACCCGCGAATATGGTAGTCATGACGAGGCAAAAAACCAGATTGCCACCGAGCTGCGCGGTTGGTACCGGCTGAAATATCCAGAAGTCGTGGATAACAACATGCCATTGCTGGACAAGGCCATTGCCGGCGTCCAGGCCGCTTACCTGGAAAACGTCTGGCCCACCATGAAAATCGGCTGGAACACCTACCGGAGCCTGCTCGGTCATTCTGACAACTCGGGCTGCTTTCGCTGCCACGACGACGAGCACGAGACAAGCAGCGGCGAGACCATCTCCATGGATTGTGAAGCCTGTCATATCATCCTTGCCGAGGATGAGGCGAATCCGGAAATACTGAAGACCATTCAGGGAATTTAGCAGGAAATTATTCGACGTTGCAGGCTAACCGCCTTATACGGTGATAGCAGGCCGAAGGCGGAACCCTTTTCTGGGGTTCCGCCTTCTTTATTGCGCCGCGATTATGCTGCCGGCAGTCGTCTCAATCTTTCCAGCCGATCCAGGACTCGTTGTGTACCCTGACATCCGGGTAGCCCAGGTACCTGAACAGGTATTGTGCGGCTCCCGCCCACATGCCGGTGTTGCAGGTGAGGACGATGGTCTTGTGCTTGGGAATGTTGCGCTCCTTGAGAACCCAGAGCAGTTCCTCCGGGCTCTTGATAGCCGAGTGATCTTCGTACAACCCGAATACCGGGAACTGGACCGAGCCCGGAATACGCCCCGCCCGCTTGGCCAATGCGTGTTTCAACAGCCCCATTGACTGCTGCAGGATCCGCACGTCGACGATGATCACCTTGGGGTTGTCGAGGTTGGCCTTGACGAAATCGTTATGAACGAGAAACTCACTGCGCGGGTTTGCCTCGTAGGTCTTCTCGTCGTAGTCCGTCTCTTCATCGGTTACTTCATAGCCGGCCTTTATCCAGGCAGCCATACCGCCATTGAGCAGGGAGATGTTTTCGGCGCCGGTATAATCCAGAATGGAGAGCAGAAAACCACCGTCCGTGCCGTTGTCACAATAGACGACGATGTGATCCTTGTTGCTGATGCCGTATTCGCCGAAGGTTGCGCCAAGCGTCTCGGCTTTCTCAAGCAGCAGCGGTGTATCGGTGTCAGCCGCTGCTCTCAACCCGGCCACCGCATTCGGATCGAGACTGATTGCGCCGGGGATATGCCCCTTTTCATAATCGGCTTCACTGCGGGCGTCAACGATCACCATCTCCTTGTCCTCGAGATGCCCGCTGAGCCAGGCCGCATCGACAACCATGGACGCTTTCACGCCTGAGGTGTCGATGTCGACGGGCATGGTCCGTGCTCGCGGTTTCGGGATCTGTTCATCGGAGACGGTCAGGCCGTAGTTGGCCTTGATCTCATATTCCAGCAGATCATCCTTGGACAGGAAGAGGTTTCGCTGCCCGTGACAATTGTTGCAGGTGGCGTTCTGCCAGGTGCGGCGCTGGATATTATGGGGAGAGGTTCGTTTCCAGGTGGGGGCGACATCGAATTTTGGAAAACCGTTCTTGATGTACTGATCGAAAACCTCCGGATCAACCGGTACATGGCGGAGCAGGGCCCATTTATAGTTGTTGCCCGGCAGCCGGTCGGGGTTGAGTCCAATCTTCATGTCCTCGAAATCGAGATTATTGACAAAATAGGCGATACCGCCCTTGTCGGTGCCGGTATGACAACTGTAGCAGTTGGTGTAGGTCTGCGCATGGCAGACCTGGCACTGGACCGAGTTGTTATGGATCTGATGTTCACGAACCGAACCGAATTGCAGGTCCTTGTGGCAGTTTTTGCAGTTTGCCGCTTCATCAAGATGGTAGCGGTTTTCAAGTCCTTCCGGTGCGGCGGCATGCATTTCCCCGGCACTATGGCAGTCTGCGCAGGTCATCGTGTATTTGCGCAGGTGGACATCACCCTGGCCGCGATTACCGAAAAATTCGTTGCCGACCCGGCTGCCGTGGCAGGCGGTACACTGATTGACCGGGTCCGGCCTGGCATTAAAGACATGGCCGTTAACAAAACCGGTACCGGCGTATTGTGGTCTGCTCACATGACAGGCTCCGCAACTGGCATGGCAGGAGGCACAATGACGCTCACGTCCCTTGTCGACGGCTTCCCAGGTATCGGCGCTGGTGCGCTTGCCGAGAAAACCGGGGAAGGTAGAGAGGGTGGCATGCAGCGATTTAGTCGCGGTTTCGGCGATTTCCTCATGACATTCGCCACAGGTGCCCTGCGGATTGTTCACGGAGGGATGGGCGTCGAACCCGGCATGGGCACTTTCCTTGTCATCCGCGCCATCGTCACCGCCATGACAATCGATACAGGCCAGCTCGCCATGAGCGGACTCAAGAAACTCTTCGGAAACCAGCACTTTTTCCTGCGGCTCCAACGGAGCCACGGTTCCGCCTCAGCCGCTGCCTGCCTGCAGAGAGGACTTTTTCTTTGTTGCTTCGCCGAGATTGTCCGCGAGCAGATTACTGTCGGTGTGGCAGGTGATACAGGTTGACTCATCGGCGCGCGCCTGATTGCCGGGAGAAAAAACCAGGGCAAGAGCAATGCAGGAAGCAAGGATGCCGGGCTGCAGGTAACGGGGTCGTGACA
>JAHEMX010000332.1 GCA_024643445.1 Desulfobulbaceae bacterium
GTAGCAGACGATCTGACCGGGACCATGATTGGTCACCTCACCGCCACGCTCAACCCGGACCAGCTCTATTCCCCGCTCCTGCCGGTAGGACTGCTCGACTCCGACATGAGAAGCCGAACCGTTTCTGCCCAGGGTGAAGACGGCGGGATGTTCGAGGATCAAACAGGTACCATCACGTTCCTCATCGCGGTGCAATAGTTCAACCAAAGCCATCTGCCGGTCATGCGCCTGTCCGTAGGGAATGGTGCCGCAATCTTCAATAATCACGTTCATCGCTATTTTTCACTCAGCCGGTAAGGCACGGTTTCCGCGCTGCCCGGGTTTCGTCAAGGCGACGCACTTTGGTCCGCGTCGGCGCCTGCCGCAAACGCTCACCGTCAGATTCAGCCTCACGAACAATGTCCTTGAAAACAACAACGAACTGATCAAGGTCATCCTTGCACTCGGTTTCTGTCGGTTCGATCATGATCGCTCCGGGAACCACCAGCGGGAAATAGATGGTCGGCGGATGAAAGCCGTGATCGATCAGACGTTTTGCCATATCAAGCGTTGTCACCTTCCATTTGTGCTGTTTTTTGTCCGAGAACACACATTCGTGCATTGAGGGCTTTTCATAGGCCAGCGCTAGCGTATCACGCAGGCGCTCCCTGACGTAAACAGCGTTGAGAACGGCGAGTTGACTTGCTTTTTTGAGGTTCGCCGGCCCCATGCTCATGATGTAGCTGTAGGCCCTGACCAGCACGCTGAAGTTGCCGAAGAAGGCATGAACACGGCCAATCGAGTCGGTGGACCCGAAACTCAGTCCATACCCCTGCCCCTTTTTCACCGCTCGCGGCACCGGCAGGAACGGTTCGAGTTCAGCCACGACGCATACCGGTCCGGCCCCGGGTCCTCCTCCGCCATGCGGGGTTGAAAAGGTCTTGTGCAGATTCAGGTGCATGGCGTCAACGCCGCAGCGCTTGAAGTCCACCATCCCCATGACCGCATTCATATTGGCGCCGTCGCCATAGACCAGCCCGCCTTTCTGGTGGACGATGTCGGTGATGGCACGGATATTCTCTTCAAAAAGTCCGAGCGTATTGGGATTGGTAAGCATGATGCCTGCCGTGCTCTCATCCATCTTTTCAGCCACACTGGCAGCACTTAGAACGCCGTCCGCCCCGGACATCAGGGGCACTGAGCTGAAACCGCACAAAGCCGCGCTCGCCGGATTCGTGCCGTGGGCCGTATCCGGGATGAGTATCTTGTCGCGCCTTTCTCCCCGTTTTTTAAAACAGGCGGCAAACATCAGCATGGCCGTCATTTCACCCTGGGCACCTGCCGCCGGCTGCAGAGAAACGGCATCCATGCCGGTTATCGACGCCAGAAAATCCTGCAGTTCAAACAGCAGCTGCAATACTCCCTGGCAGAGCGATTCTTCAAGCATCGGGTGAGCAGAGGAAATGCCGGGTGTGGCGGCCATCTTCTCATTGATCTTGGGGTTATATTTCATGGTGCATGACCCGAGCGGGTACAGACCGGAATCAATACCAAAATTCCATTGTGACAGGCGGGTGTAATGCCTCACCACGTCAAGCTCTCCAAGATCGGGAAAAAAAGGGGCTCCGCCCGCCAGCCCCGCAGCGAGTTCAGCCTCGGGTACATCCTGTTCCACCATACTGAAGGCACTCCTGCCCTTCTTTCCCTTTTCCCATAAAAGCGGTTCGTTAAGAATCAGGCCGCTGGTTCCCGGTCCCTGTATCATCGTCGCACCTCATCAAGCAATTCGTCCATGATATCCCTTGAAACCGCCTCGGTTACACAGAACAGCCAGGCCCCCGGCAATTCAGGATAAAAACGCTCAATTTCAATACCTGCAACAATTCCCCGGGCCAACAGGCTGTCCCTTACCGGCCTGAAATCATTCGGGAACCGAACGCAAAACTCATTGAAGGTCGGTCCGGCAAACAGCAGGCCGGCTCCAGCCTCCTGCAGTCCCCGCTTCAGGTAGGCCGCCTTGTCGAAATTCAGTTTGGCAACCTTCTGCAGCCCGGTGCTTCCAAGGCTTGCCATGTAAGCCGCCGCGGTCATGGCGCAGATCCCCTGGTTTGAACAGATGTTTGAGGTCGCCTTCTCTCTTCTGATATGCTGCTCACGGGTTGAAAGGGTCAGCACAAAGCCGCGCTTTCCTTCGATGTCGAGCGTTTCACCGACTACCCGGCCGGGCATGCTGCGCACATGATCCTTGCGGCAGGCGAACATGCCGAGTCCCGCCCCCCCGTAGGATGGAGCCATGCCGAAACTCTGCCCCTCTCCGCAGACGATATCGGCACCGCAGGAACCGGGCGTGCGCAGGATCCCGTAGGCAAAGGGTTCACTGAATGCGGTCAGAAAGAGCGCCTCCCGCGCATGGATAGCTGCTCCGCAAGCCGGCAGATCTTCTATAACTCCAAAAAAATTGGGGGACTGAATCGCGACCGCGGCAAGAGCCTCTATCTCGGTCAAGGCTGACAGGTCGGTGCGCCCGTCCGCGCCAAAACCAAGCTCGACAATCTCATAAGGTCCGGGCGCCAGGTAGGTCCTCACCACCTCACGGTAATGCGGGTGAATAGCTGAGGAGAGCGCAACCTTCTTCTTTTTTGACAGGCGCAAGGCCATGAGCAGTGCCTCGGCAAGCGCCGAGGCCCCATCATACATGGAGGCATTGGCAACATCCATGCCGAGCAGGCGTGCGGTCAGGGTCTGGTACTCGAAGATTCCCTGCAGGGTACCCTGGGCCATTTCCGGCTGGTATGGCGTGTAGGCTGTCAGAAACTCTGAACGGCCGATAAGGCTTTTGACTATTTCGGGAATGTGGTGAAAGTAACTCCCGGCCCCTACCAGAACGGCCCGAGCTGCCGCGGTACCCATGTCCTGTCCGAGACCCTGCAGGCGCCGGGTCAAAGCCCACTCCGACAAGGGAGCAGGCAGATCGATCTCTCCCTGGTAACGGCAGGTCTCGGGGATATGAGCGAACAGATCGGCCAGCCTTTTGTGACCGGTCACCGCCAGCATGTCTGAGATTTCTTCGGCTGTATGGGGTAGATAGCGCATAGCTTATCCTCGTATCATCTCCAGGTAATCATCTCTGTTCAACAACTCGTCATACTGATTTTCATCAGAGGGCCGCATCTCGATGATCCAGTTACTGTAAGGCTCCTCGTTGAGCAGTTCCGGCGAATTTTCAAGTTCGCTGTTAACCGCAATGACTTCGCCGCTCAGTGGAGCATAGACCTCGGAGACCGCCTTGACCGACTCGAGTGTGCCGAACTCCTCGCCCTTCATGAAGACACTCCCTGTCTCAGGTAATTCGACAAAAACGATATCTCCCATCTGGTCCTGGGCATAGTCACTGATACCAATTTTCACCGTTTCCCCTTCTTTTCTGGCCCACTCATGATCCTTGGTGTAGTAGATGTCTCCGGGCAGATCCAATTCTTCAATTTCTTTCATCTTCGTCCCTCTTCAGTTTGCTTTCGCACCTGCTCTATCGATCGGCGTGCTGTCCGATCGGGCCTGATATCTTCTCTGATTTCAACGGTGATGGTTCTTCTACCAGCCGATAACTGCACGTTCTCTCCGCTACGGCATGGTTTGTCAACCTTTATAAAACCACAACTGAGACCCCGAGCCTGAAAATCAACCGGTCTGCCATCCGCTTCGGGAGTAGCCAGACTGATAATGCGCTCTCCTATCCGCCCGATCGCCATATCGGTTGTACAGGTAAGAACGCGACCAATCTTTTTCCCGGTTTCACTGAGCACCACGGTATCATCCTCGACCGGAATTTTCCGGGGATCATATCCGGCAAAGCCATAGGTATAGCTTGATTCACGGCCGCTCAAAACGGCTTCCGCGCCAATGAATGATTTACTGAAACCACGCTGTTTCTCATGCCATGGCAGCACAAAAGACCAGGGGGTGGCGGCAAACAACCAGTTGCCGATATCCTGATGCGAGAGCGGCAGCATTGCCCCGGTTCTGAGCGAGTCACGGGCAGCAAGACCACAACCACTGATCTGATAGGCTTCGCCGGCGGCCAGCAACTGCTGCCACAAGGAGAGGGTATCGGAGACACTGACATATAGCTCAAAACCGAATTCACCAGTATATCCGGTCCGGGAAACAATAACGGGAGTGCCATCCTGCAAATATACGGAGCCGGATGCAGCCGGAAACAACGCTCCCTTGAAAGAAAAATAAACCATATCCCGCAGGATATCCTCAGGATTTTTCAACAATGAGGCAAGGACAGGAACGGAAGACGGTCCCTGCAGATCTATCTTGCCTATCTGGTCAGTATGATCGTTAACCGTAACCTCCGGCCTTGCCTGCTCTCTCAGGTGAGCGGAAACCTTTGCGCCCATGCCGCTGTTGACGACAATCATGTAGTGTTCCTGTCCGCATTGGGAAACAATCGCGTCATCAAGAACGGTACCGTCTTCAAGAAGAAAAAGACCATAGACGCTTCGTCCGTTCGCCAGCGGACCAGGCTGCCTGCCGATACATCGCTCAAGATCCCTGCTGAAGCAGTGCTGTAAAAGCAGGAAACTGTCTTTGCCTGAGACGGTGAGGACCGCCATATGAGAGGTATCGAAGATCCCCGCGGCGGCAATGACGCTGCAGTGCTCGTGCTTGACGCCTGTTTCGTACCAGAGCGGCATGTGATATCCGCCAAACGCAGCCATGGTGGCGTGCCGGCTTACGTGCCAGTCATGCAGGGGCGTTCGCTTCAGGTCAGAAGATCCACTCATAGGCTCTCCTCATGGGGCTGAAGATTGTTTATAGAGAAAGAAGGGGGACCTTCATGTTAAAGCTCTTGTAAACCACAAACGTCTCAACTGACTGAACATTTGCGACTTTTGAGGCTTCCTCGGTATAGAACTCGAGAATGCCGAAATCCTTTTTCAGCA
>JAHEMX010000333.1 GCA_024643445.1 Desulfobulbaceae bacterium
AATGAGCGCGCCCAGCCACAGCGGGGTGCCGAGGAGCAGATTAAAACCAATCGCTCCGCCCAGGAGTTCCGCGACGTCGGTGGCTACACAGGCGAGCACGATCGTGACCCCGAGAAAAGAGACGACCGGCATGGGAAAATTCTCACGGATATTGACCGCCAGCGACTTGCCGGTTGCGATCCCGAGTTTTGCCGCCATATGCTGGATAATGATCAGCATGATGGTGCTCAAGGTGATAACCCAGAGCAGATCGTACCCGTATTTCGACCCTCCTTCGATGTTGGTGGCCCAGTTTCCAGGATCAATGAAACCTACCGTGACCAGGAATCCCGGACCCAAAAAACGCAGAATCGTCCGGAACGGTATACCTTTCTTTTTTTCACTGCCGGGGCTCGACGTTTGTTCCATCTCAATCACTGTTCTCCATTTTGCCTGATTCTGGCCGTGCGAAAGAAGCGCGCCCGCCACCGGCCCATGCAAAAAAAATCAAGCGGATCTCCGCTGAAGGCCTCTGCATTTTCTATGTAAGTCAGGGAAAGCAAATAACCATCCACCATGTGCGGCAGGTTGTCAAGAAATAGCCGATGGATTGCAAGTCAAGTGGTGCAATATCGGGAGATGCGAGCTATCATTGAACGGTTTTAATGACATTACCGCTGGTTTCACTGTAAAAATCTTGTTGGGGAGTTACCGGATGAAAATTGCTATTGGCTACAGGGGCACCAATGTTGGTTATGACCTTATCAGACTGGCGGAAAAACATGCCCAGGCATTCCATGGTGAGGTAATCATTATCACTTCCCTTCCCGGAGGGGAAAAAACCACGAGAGAGCAGGTTCTGGAGGCAGAACAAAATCTGGATAACGCAAAAGCCTTTTTTGACGAGAAAAGCATTCCAGCCAGCACCCACCTGCTGGTAAGGGGAAACGCTGCCGGTGAAGATATTGTCAGATTCGCCAGGGAGCAGGATGCTGCTGAAATAATCATCGGGGTTAAGAGCCGTTCAAAGTTAGGAAAGCTCATATTCGGGTCTACGGCACAATATGTAATCCTCCAGGCCCACTGCCCGGTCATGACGGTAAAATGAGAGAGACGTCACGCTCCTGCAGCAGTCATCCCGATTCCGCCGGCGCCGGGCCGAAGGGGGTAAATGTTTTTTCCCGCCCATTTTCCATAAATCGTTCCGCAGTACTACTCTGTTGGATTGACAGGGTGGTTTCCCATTCGATATACTGTCGTATAAATAAATACCCATGAGATAAAGCCAATCCCGCTGAGAAACGGGTACGGAAAGCCACGGATCTTCAAAGAAAGCCGAGCTGCCTCACCATGAGGGAGTTCGGCTTTTTTTCGTATTGATGCAGGTGTTAACGTTATTTCATCTCAACGTGCAGGAGGAACCATGAAAAAGGCTTTGACGATTGTTTTGGCGTGTGCTGCCGCAGCCGCGCTCGTGTCATTCAATGCCTATGGTGCCGGAGGACCAAAGACGGAGCCGCGCCCCAAGGCAAAAACCATCAAGGAGCTTGTAGAGCGATACGATTCCAGCAAATGCGCCGAGTGCCATGAAGATGTTCATGATCAATGGGCGGGCTCCCTGCATGCTAAATCGATTCTCGGTACGCCCCGCACTGCTCCCACCATCCTTACGGCCATTGACAAAGGCTTAAAGCTTTTTCCCTATTCCGGGGTCAAGGAAGATTCCGACATAACAGTAGAGAGTCTGAGGATGTGTATGAAATGCCACCTCCCGCAGCTTGATGAAGCAACGGACGACGTTGCCCGGGAAATTGTTGCAACCATACGCAACTGGCAGCAGGCATACCGGGATTCAGATCATGACAAGGCCGAGAAACTGGAGGCAACCATCGCCAGTCTCAATATCAGCTGCAAGGTATGTCATAATAAAGTTGCCATTATTCACAAGTATGCCGATGGATATCCCCAGCCCGACACCGTCTACGGTTCCAAGGAAGGCGACCACGAAGATGCGGTCTACACCAAAATGGCGGAAGCGCCGGCCCTCGGCGAATCCATTTTCTGCGGCCAGTGCCATGGTCAGGGACCTAATTTCGAACTTGATCATCCATCCCAGTGCGCCACGCTTTATGGCAGTTATCTTTTTGCCTATACCGCCCATGGAGGCAGTGAATCCTGTCAGGACTGTCATATGCGCAAGTCCGAACTCGGACATAATATACAGGCCTACCGTGATGAAACCATGATCAAGATGGCCGTTGACGTAAAAGTCGAAGAACGTTCCCTGTTCTGGCGCAAAAACAAGGAAGACGGGGTCCTGCCCATCGGTGTGGTCGACGTTGAAATCCACAACAAGGCGGGCCACGGCATCCCGGACGGCTGACCGACCCCAAACCGGCTGGTCCTGGAAGTGACCGCGAAAACAACTGACGACAAGGAAATCTACAAAAAACAGAAAATTTACATGCCCTTCCCTGGCCGTCTTGGTCGAGGGAAAGAGATGGGTAGAGGACCGTATGAAAAAAGTGGGCTCCTCAGAGAAACAAGCATTCCGCCTCTGGCTCGAGTCCATGAAACATTCGAAATCACCTACCCTTTTGAGGACGTTGCAAAAGGCGACACGACCCGCAGGGAATTGCAGAATGACGAACTGAACGTATCGGTTATTTTATGGTACCTGCCGTTCGGCGAGTTTGACGGCAACGAGGTTGTTTTTTTCGAGGACAAGAGAACGCTCGACCTGAAAGCGGAGTGGATCTGGCGATAGCCTCGGATCGCTTACGGACATAAACCCGTATGGGCCGGAAGCCAGCAGCGCATGCGGGTTTATGGTTTCTTACCAACCTTCAATAAGGATGGAGACAATCTAATAAAGATAATAGTTAAGTAGGTTTTTTCGCACGATTCAACGTAAGGGCACCTTTGAGCATCCGTTTAACAGGTACCCGGTCGAAGGAGGGTGAAAATGAGACCTATCATAATTCTTTCTCTATTATTTTGTTTTGCACAGGCCCACGCTTCAGAAGAATGTCCCAATATTCCCGCCTTTCTGGATAATGGCTGGATCGTGCATAGTGAAGAGGATTTTGATCAGATTTTAGAAGAAAAGCTGCATGAATTTCTTCCTGAAGTGGGAAAAGACCTTATCCTTGATGACGCGGAAAGCTACATATCAGATTATTCTCACGATTGTTATCTGATCATGTGGGTGGTTATCTGGGATAGAGTCTCCACGGCAAAAGAAGAAATGTGGGGAGATGTCGCCCTTTCAAGGACCTGTCCTCATACCGGGGAATATATCGAATTAAGATGGTATGACCCGGTCACCAAGAAAAAACATATAGTGTTTAATCCTGAGCATTCCTGCTGTCTTACCACAAACGTTCCGCTCGCCTATAACACCATTTTTTAGTGCTGCAGTTCCTGGTACCCCCGGGTTGCATCCAGACTATTCCCGCCGCTCCTCGGGATGGTGCACTCCTCAGGGCGGATTCACCGCTTCAGCCATTGCTTCGTATTCTGGGAAACAGAGCGATAACGGGAATGGCCAGCAGGGGGATGCAGGCTATTGCGGTAAGAACGGGTCGGATGGTATACGCGTCCGCTAATTTCCCGACAAGCGGGGCGACGATTCCTCCGAGGCCGTACGCGAAGCCCATCATCAGGCTTGCCACCATAGAACGTCCCTTAGGCGCCAGGGTCTGCGCCATGGTGACCCCCAGGGGAAGGGGGGCGAGAACGAAGCTGCCGGCCAGCGCGGCCCCGATATAGATCCAGTTGCCGCTGAGCTGCATGAGCAGCCAGAGAGCCGGGGCCATAAAGAAAAAGGTGAAAAGAAATACCGGTTTAAAGCCGATGCGGTCGGAAATAATTCCGGAAAGCAAGCCGCTCAGGGTGCCGGAAACCAGGAAGAGCGCGTAAATGGTCCCGGCAGAAACCACGCTGAAACCCTTTTGGACGAAAAGTACCGGCATGAAGGTCAAAAATGACTGCCCCGTTACCGCGCGCAGGAACATGACCAGCCAGATCAAGGCGATAACTTTCCAGGTACTCCCCAGACTTTCCTTGAGCGTTCCTAAGAAACCGAAGCGCCTCATCCCCTCGCTTTGCGGCTTTGGTATCACCGTCAGCAGAAAGACAAGGACCAGCAGGCCGCCGATCATGGTGAAGGGCATGGCCGCCAACCCGAAAAAAGCCACATACCAGGTGATGAAGAGGGGGCCAAGACCGAAGGCCAGGGTTCCGCCGGTGTTAAATATGGACATGGAAAAGCTGGCCTTTGTCCCGGCGTAGAGTGGCACCATTCCGGTAACCGAAGGATGGAACATAGCGGAACCCGTAGAACCAAGCGCCACACACAGAAGCAGCAACCAGAAATTGGGGGCAATACCCGAAATCGGTATAAAGACGATAGTCAGTGCCAGACCGATGAAAATAAAAGCGCGCGACTGATAACGGTCGGCCCAGTAACCGACTGTCGGCTGGATGATGAAGGCAAGCAGGCGCATCGTTCCGGCAATAATACCTACCTGGGTCAGCGTGAGACCAAGTTTGGCGACAAAAACCGGAAAAAGAGGGTTGATGAAGGCAGAATAAAAATCACCGGTAAAGTGAATGAGGGATAAAGAGAAAAGGATTTTCAGATTGGAGGACATAGAGCGGGCCCGAAAAAGGATGAGTGCGGACAAGACTGGTTTTTCATAGACTGAAACGATCCAGATTCGCGTTAAAAGTCCGTCAAGCCGGTTGAATACTGAAATCCTGTATCTCGAAACAGGCGGAGACAGGCATCGACAACCTCGGGGTCATAAAGAATCCCCCTGTTCTTCATGATCTCCTCCAGGGCGGCATCCCTGCCAAGGCTTGGCCGGTATGGGCGATGGGTTTCCATCGTTTCGACCACATCCGCAACACACAAAATTCTTGCGGCCAGGAGGATATCCGTCCC
>JAHEMX010000008.1 GCA_024643445.1 Desulfobulbaceae bacterium
CTTCTGGTAAAAGAGGCGAACAGAACGAGCAGAACGAGAAGCAGCGCCAGCACAAAGCAGAGCGTTGCGAGACGGTTCTCCCCCATGAACAGGAGCATGGTCTCACGCTTCTGCACGAGCAGGTACCAGGTACCGAGGCCGATATTGACCAGGGTAAGATGACTAAAAGTCCGCAGCCCAACTGCCAGGGCGTGCTCGGCCAACTCCGGATCACTCTTGGCACGCAGCCTGCCGAGCAGGGCCACGAAAAGCCCGCCGACCGCAAGAGCGCCGGTGATCATGTGCAGGTAGCGCGGCAGGAACAGGCTGCTGTCTGAGACCAGCATGGTTCCTGACCGGTGCTGGAAATAAGCACCAAAGCGATCCGGCAGGCTCATCAGCAGCATGTTGTTGACGAAAAAATAGCCGATCACCAGTAGCAGGATGAAAACCGCCAGTGCCAGCCACCTGCCCCCTGCTCCAAGCCGGACAAACTTAAAATCATAGAGATAGGCGCCATAATAGGCAACAATCAGAACCGGTACGACAAGAATCCAGAACATGCCCATCAGGATCGAACTGGTGTAGACGAACTGTCCGTAGAGTACCTGGAGGAAGAGCAGCGGGGCGACACCGAGGTTGACCACAAAAGCAATGACCAGTGGCAGGGCAAGGGCAATGAGGTGCGACAGCCGCTTCCGGGTTTCTCCACCCATGAACTGCTGCACAACACCGATTCCCAGTCCGCCGAGCATGCCATTCATCGCCAGCAGGTGCAGGGGAAAGGTCAGCAGCAGCAGGAACTGGAACCATCCCCAGGCAACGGGAATGGTATCAGCAGAAGGAACGAGAACAGGATCCATCAGGTTTATCTCCGCGGTTGATAGAGGTATTCAGTCAATGCATCTTTTTCTTCAGGGGCTGTTTCAAGAGGCGGCATCTCCTTGGAGAGTGTATCAAGTTTGTCCAGTGCCTGACGAAAATCACTCTTTTCAAAGCCGGCCAGGATTCCCGTCATTTCATCAAGTGAATGGCAGGCCGAACAATTGTTTTCAAATTGGGCTTCCCCGCCACCGCCGGGGCCGGCGGCCTGAGCATCGGGGTTGCCCAATGCAGAGAGGAACAAAGATAGTTTTTCGGCCTCTGCCGCACTGCCGGCAAACGGTACCATCTGATCTGAAATCTGATCAAGTGTCGCCAGCATCCCTGCTATCTCTGCGGGCTGCTTTTCGGCAAACGCTGCAGAGAGATCAGCCATTTCATGGCAGGCAGAGCAATTATTTTCAAAAAGAATCGTCCCTTCCGCACTCCCCTCGACGCTCGAGGAACCTCGACTGCTGGCCAGCACCACCTCCTTGCCGTGCAGACTGCCGGCGATATAGGCTGCAAGTGCCTGGGACTCCGCCTCATTGCCGGCGAAAGGGGGCATGAAATAGCGCAGCTGGTGAATCCTCTTGATATAGGAATCCAGGGCCCCGAAGCTCATCTGCGCGGTCAGGGGTTTGAGGTCGTTGTTGAAGCCGCCCAGGGTGTGGCAGGCATAACATTGATACATGAAGAGCTCTTCGCCGGCAAGGGCGCGCGTCTCATCGGTTATTTCGCGAGTCTGCACCCACCTGGCCGTTTTCATGAAACCCTTCCCGGAAATGTCTGCAACATCATCTTTCATGATCATGTTCGAATAGATGATTTCATTGATGGCATAAGGCCGCCTGGCCGCTTCCCGGATCCACTCGAACGATCCCATAGTCAGCAGAGCGCAGATCATTGCCGCTGCAGCGACCGGTTTCAGGTTAAAGGACGGACGGAAAATACCGGCGATCAGTGTTACTGCCAGCAGGATCAGTATGGAAACAAGCCCCCACCCCAGAGCCGCCATGATTGTCGGCGACTTGCCAAGCACAAGGGCTTGTGCCGGATCCGGCAGAACGGCCACATACCAGAGTCCGGACGGCAGCGCACCGGCAAGCGCCCACAAGGCCCACTTGCTGGAAAACCTGGTCATCGTCTCACGGATGGTCCTGTCTTTTGTAAAAGAGGCGCTCAGATAGCCATACACCCCGGCCAGCATGATGGCGATAAAGGTCCGGAAGAACAGGGACGGCAGGAAACTCGGATTGAAAAAGCCGATCCAGAAATTATGGTTTTGCAGCCATCCTCCCGGCGTCAACATGAAACCGATGATGCCGTTGATTAAAAGCAGGGACATCCAGGCACTGACAAAATAGACCCAGCCCACCTTCAGATGGGTGGCAGAATCCATTCTGCCAAAGGTATAAAAATAGACAAATGCCGCCGTAATCTCGACCAGGAAAAAGACCCACTCGGCAGCCCAGCCAAAGACGAAGGTATGGATAAGGATAGAGGTTGCCGCCGGGTTCACCAGCGCAATGATGAACCAGATACCGACACCGCTGATCGACCCAAAGACCATGGTTATCAGCAGAAAAAAACGGGCGTGATACCTGGTGAAATCGAGTATCCCCTGGTTTTCTTCCCGCAGTCCTTTCTTCTCCGAATAGATCAGATACAGACCGCCGCCAACGGCAAAATGCGAGACGAAGACATGCAGCACCGCTATCAGGGCTATCAGGAAACCGCCGCCGACCTCAGGCAGATACCAAACGGGATAATTCATGGAGACCCCTCACTGGTTTTATTGTGAATCCGGCGAAATTCTACTAAAAATGAGAATGATTTTCAATTGCGACAGAGTGGCACCGAAGGAGCGGGAAATAAAGGGAGAAGCGGGAAAAACGGTCCTGGCCGAGCGGATGAAAGAGCCCCGTTCAGCAGGAGCGCTGTCCTGCCTGTTTGTGCGGCAGAACAAGAATGAGCAGCACCGACAGGGAAGAAAAAGGCAACAGGTAAAACCAGCGGGGCTGAACAGGGACCACCATGGTTCATGTTCACCCCCGCAAACCGCAAGACACCTGCCTGAGCCGGCCGAAACGGCTCAGCGCCCCAGCCTCAATCCGCCTGAACAGGATTGGCAAGGATGCCGATTTTTTCCACCTCGACTTCGACAACGTCTCCGGGTACGAGCGGACCGACGCCATCCGGCGTCCCGGTCAGGATGATATCTCCCGGTTCAAGGGTGATATGCTTGGAGATGAAGGCGATGGTCTCGGGAATACCAAAAATCATGTGGTTGGTATTGGACTCCTGAACGACCTTACCGTTCAATCGTGTCTGGATAGCAAGATTTTCAGGGTCTTCAAGGTCCTCGCGCAGGACAATGACCGGACCGATGGGCCCGAAGGTATCCAGAGACTTGCCCCGGAACCATCCCGAGGTATCATGCTTCTGGAAGTTTCTCTGACTCACGTCGTTAAAACAGGTGTAACCGAGCACATGCTCATAGGCGTCAGCCTGTGCAATATTCTTGCCTGCCTGAGCGATGATGACAGCAAGTTCCCCTTCAAAATCGGTACGGCAGGTTCTGAAGCCGTACTCTTTGAGATACCCGGGGATGATGATCGGCTGCCCGGGACCGATCAGGACGTTTGGCGTCTTGGCAAACAGAACCGGCTCGGCCGGGATCTCGTCCTTAAAGCGCTCGCTGTCCATCTCGGCGCTTTCGGTGATGTGTTTGCGATAATTGAGCCCCAGGCAGATAATTTTCTGGGGCCTGACCTCATATTCTTCTCCATTGCTCATCGGTAATCTAATCGTCATGATACACTCCCTGTTGAGCCGCTGCCAAATGGCTTTTTCGTCCAAACTCCGCGATATGCTCTAAATTTTATCCTCGGAATAGCAAATATATGCCTGTGAAAAAAAATCTCGCAGCATGCCTTGATTTTGAACCAAAATTCTCATTTTGCAAAAGGCTCTGTTGAATAGTTATGGGTACCTGAAATAATTGCTTTTTCGCCCGATCCCTTCGTTCTGCCCAACCTTTACCCCCGGAACTGCACGTGGATACCGGCGACAAAATGTCCCGCATGGACTGATGCCGAACGACTATCCTGGTTATGCCGGATAGTCTTATCCGTTACCAGAAGATGAGCAGTTCAGAAATCACTTGCCCTGAAGCCGGTACCCCTTATAATTGCTCATGGAATAATACTTTGCCACTTACTAACCAAATCGTGCTGAAATGTAAACTACCAGATGGCAACGGTCGTGGCTTTATCGAAGAATGTTACAAGCACCCGCTCGCAACATAAAAACTGAACCCCGGGGAGTTACATCATGAAAATCAAGCTCGTTCTTTCGGCCGTGCTCTTCTTTATGCTGGCCAGCCCGCTGCTGGCTGGTGAAGAACTCAATTACAATATCATCAATCTCCATGCCGATGCCGACCGCCAGGTAGAAAATGACGTCATGGTGGTGGGCATGAGTGCCCAATCAGAGACCAACAGTGCAGTAGAAGCAGCTGAAAACGTCAACAAAATGATGAGCTGGGCAGCGGCCATAGCCGCGAAAAGCGATGGTGTCAAAAGCCAGACACTGAACTACCAGACCAGGCCCCTGTATAAGAACAAGGCCCTGATCGGCTGGTCGGTAAACCAGCAGATCCGATTTGAAAGCAAGGAATTCGGGACCCTGTCAACGCTTGTCGGCACGCTCCAGGAAAAACTCAGGGTGGACTCCATGCAATTTGTGGTCAGTCCCGAGCGGCAAAGAGCCACGATGACGGAACTGATCGTCGTCGTACTTGGAGCGTTCAGGGAAAAAGCCACTCTCGTGACGGCCACCCTCGGTGGTCGTGATTATCGTCTTGTCAACCTGTCGATCCGGCAAGACAGCCCAATCGCACCTTACCAGCGAGCCTACCAGGCCGAGGTTATGAGTGCCCAGGCAGCCCCTCCTCATGTGGAGGCTGGAGATTCCAGGGTCAACATCAGGGTGGAAGGCAGTATTCAGCTTATATTCTGACGCCGGGCTGGTTATAAAACGCTCTCTTTTGTATTTTGCCGCCAAACTGATGTGATAATTACCAGACAGGCAATGCCATTGTCAGCCAGCAGCCGCCCCCTTCATTTTCCTTTTTTTCGGAAGAAAAATTTCCTCTTTTCCCGTAAATTTTTTGTACTACGCTGTCGCAGCCAGCCAACTATCCATAATTAATCACTATATCAGACAGATAGCATTCAGCTACAAGCATGTTTTTTGCATATACCACATAAGGCAGATTCGCCGACCTTGCTGTTGACGCTCCTCTTGTCGATACACAGAAACAGCAGCATTTCCTTTACCGGCAAGGATTACGATAAGCTGCTGAAACCCACGTAAATGGAGGTAAGCCAATGATCGGAAAAGACGAGTTACTGCACTTCAAGAAAATGTGGACCTGGCTCAGCGGCTATCCTGCCCATGATCGTGCATACTACATAAAACATGTGGCGAAACTTGACGACACGTGGATCAGGAGCTGTCCTCTGGCAAACAACCCCGATGAAAACAGTTGCGACGGATGTCGCCTGCTCTGGAACAGTGAAAACGGAACACTTTGTACCGATGCAGATTCTCCTCTCTACAAGTGGATGCATGCCAGCCGGCACCATCCCGATGATCGTGTTTATTACGCCAGCCATGTAGCCGTCATCGGTATGAACGCACTGAAGGAGATGGGAGCCGATCCCGATTCCGTGCATGCCCCTGTCTCTGACCATATCCACCGGCGGATGCACGGCTAAAAGGGTCCCAACGGTTTTCCGGAACAAATTTTTCACACCGGCCAAGAGGCAGAACGCCAGGTGTTTTGCCTCCTGGTCCGTCAAGCAGGGCCAGGCTGAAGCCAGTCAATCCGGCACCCTATCGGCGGTCTCCTCTCGCTAGATGCGGTTTTCACCTGAGCGTCTCTATCATTGGACAGTTTGTCTCGGCTGACTTGCAGCCACATTGTGGCATGATTATCTGTTACAGGACAGCTCAGACAAACAAATTTTCAGTCAATGATGGAATAGATGCAGACAAACTCAGCGGCAGCCCCCCTCGATAAACTGGCATTTGACAATAGGTTCACCCGTGAAATGCCGGGAGATCCCATCACCGAAAACAGCCGAAGGCAGGTAAGGCAGGCGTGCTATTCACTGGTAGAGCCGACCCCCGTTGCAGCGCCTCGTCTTGCAGGTTTTTCCAAAGAGGCGGCTGCCCTGCTTGACCTATCCGCAGAAGCGTGTCTCTCAGGCAGTTTCACCAGTGTGTTCTCCGGAAATGCTCTTTTGTCCGAAATGATGCCGTATGCCATGTGTTACGGTGGCCATCAATTCGGCAACTGGGCCGGACAGCTCGGTGATGGCCGGGCGATCAACCTCGGGGAAATAATAAACAGCAGAAACCAGCGTTGGACGCTGCAGTTGAAAGGTGCCGGCCCGACCCCCTACTCACGCAGCGCAGATGGTCTGGCCGTGCTCCGTTCCTCCTTACGGGAATTCATCTGCAGCGAGGCCATGCACCACCTCGGCATTCCGACCACTCGTGCCTTGAGTCTCATCCTTACCGGGGAAGAAGTGGTTCGCGACATGTTCTACAATGGTAATCCGAGAAGCGAACCGGGGGCCGTGGTGTGTCGTCTCTCTCCCTCGTTTCTGCGCTTCGGCAATTTTGAAATTCTCACCGCGCGCGGGGAAACCGAACTGTTGAAAAAACTGGTTCTCTATACCATTGCAACGGATTATCCCCACCTCAAGGCGGTGGATTCTGTTGCTACCTATATCCAGTGGTTTACCGAGATTTGTGAAAGAACCGCCCGGATGATCAGTCACTGGATGCGCGTTGGCTTTGTGCACGGCGTCATGAACACGGACAACATGTCTATTCTCGGCCTGACCATCGATTACGGCCCTTACGGCTGGCTCGAAGGATATGACCCGGCCTGGACCCCGAATACGACCGACGGGCAGGGCAGGCGCTACTGCTACGGCAATCAGCCCCACATGGCGCAGTGGAACCTGACCCAGCTGGCAAATGCCCTTTACCCGCTTATTGGTGCTGCCGGGCCGCTCAATGAGGCGCTCGATGTATACCGCACGACCTTCCAGGAATCCTGGCAGGTAACCATGGCCGCAAAAATCGGCCTGAAGAACAGGGAACCGGAAGATGCAGAGCTGATCAGCAGGCTTCTTGATCTGCTGCGCAGGACTGAGACCGACATGACCATTTTTTTCAGGCGACTCGCTCACGTCGGAACAGGGACAGGGATCGCGCATGATGGCCTGAAACTATTCGAGGAAGCCTACTATGCACCCGCGCAACTGGACGCTGTATATGGCGAGCAGCTCAACAGCTGGCTTCAGTCCTATGTCTCTCGCCTGAGAAGAAACAGTATCGACGACCCTCAGCGCTCCGAGCGCATGAACCGGGTGAATCCGAAATATGTATTCAGGAACTATCTTGCCCAGCAGGCTATCGACAAGGCTGAAACTGGCGATTTTTCGATGATCGATAAACTTCTCGAGGTTTTCCGCCGGCCTTATGACGAGCAGCCTGAACATGAAGGTTATGGTGCAAAGCGACCCGAGTGGGCGAGAAACCGCCCGGGGTGCTCCATGCTCTCCTGCAGTTCCTGACTCTCAGGAAAGATACCCCCAACATCTCACCCCGGTTTATCACCTGCCCGCTTCCAATACACTGCTGAAGTCCTTTTTCATCATTCGAAACGGTCTGAGAATTACGGACCGTTCACCGGCAACAGAACACGTTTTTCATCCGGTAGCCGGATTAATAGTGCCGCGCCACAAGTAATTTTGCTGTTGGCATGGTGATTTGTCTTCTTTTTCCCTATACTGGAAGAGGTAATTGATGCAAAACCAGTACGATCAGGTCGATATTCTGTAAAGGAAGACGGCTGCCGTCTTAACGGAGAGCTCTCTGGGCTTGGTTCTACTCCCCGAGGAAAAAAGGAGAAATGCATGTCTGAATCAAAGGACTTGGTGGCAACAAAAAAACGATTCCGCTGGAAATTGCCGACCCTGAAGAAACTGCCCTCCTGGCCGGTACTGCTTTCTGCTGCGCTTATCGGAACCTTTGTGTTTGTCTGGTTTTTCTGCCGGATTGAGCCCGGCCCGGGACAGATTGCCGTGCTGATCCGAAAAACCGGCGAAAACCTTGCGCCAGGCCAGGTTATCGCGCTTCAGTCTGGGCAGAAAGGTATTCAGCTGGATGTCCTCGCCGAAGGGCGATACTTTAAGAACCCCTATACCTGGAGCTGGACGATCCGGCGTATTCTCGATGTCCCGGCCGGGAAACTGGGGGTCATGACACGTTTGTACGGCGACGAGCTGCCGTCCGGAAAAATCATCGCCGAGAATAACCAGCGCGGCATCATGCAGGAAATTCTCCGTCCCGGCAAATATCGCATCAATCCTTACGCCTACCATGTTGCCCTCTTTGACGCGATCAACATCAATCCCGGTCATGTCGGGGTGGTAACCGTCATGACCGGCGACGATGTCCTGAACAACGAGCTGCCGGCGGAAGAGCGAAACACCTTTATGGTGGGAGAAGGTCTCAAGGGCGTGTCAGGCAGGCTGCTCGATCCGGGTACCCACTACCTCAATCCCTATATGTATAACATCGTTGCGGTGAATACCCAGAGTCAGCGTTTCGAGATGTCCGGCAAGGATGTCATCAACTTTTTAACCCTTGACGGGTTTTCCGTTACGGTGGAGGGCACCATCGAGTTTGGTATTGAACGCGATGAAGCAGCCTATCTGACACACCGGGTCGGGGATATGGACGACATCATCAAAAAACTGATTCTGCCCCGGGCCCGGGGCTTCAGCCGCATCGAAGGGAGCAAGCACCCGGCCGTAAACTTTATTGTCGGCGAAACCCGTCAGAAATTCCAGAGCGACCTGGAAAACCACCTCCGCGCCAAATCCAAGGGGTGGGGAGTTGACATAAAATCGGTGCTGGTCAGGAAAATCCTTGTCCCCGACGAGATCGCCAGCATCAACCGCGACCGCGAGTTGGCGGTTCAGGATGCCGCCAAGTATGAGCAGCAGATTATCCAGGCAAAATCCAAGGCTGAGCTGACCAAGCAGGAAATGCTGGCCATTCAGAGTAAGGAAAAGGTCGAGGCCGACACCAGACGTATCCGTGCGGTCATCGATGCCCAGCAGGATCAAAGCGTGCGCCTGATCGCAGCCCAGAAGGAACTGGAGGTCGCCAGTCTGGAATACGAAGCAGCCAAGTTCCAGTCCGAAGCCATTATCTTCACCGCTGATGGCGAAAAAGATGCCATCAAAGCGCAAAACGAGGCTGAAGCTTTTGTCCTTAAAGACCGTGTTGCGTCTCTTGGCGGCGGCAGCAATTTTGCCCGCTACACCCTTTACGAAAAGATCGGGCCACAGGTGCTCTCCGTACTCAGCAGTGATTCGGCCGAAGGGCTGGGCACCATTTTCGGTGCCTTTGTTCCAGCCAAAGGAGGTGCCAGATGAAAAGAATCGTGAAGATTGTACTGACCACGCTTATCCTGCTGCTTGTTGCCGAAGGCATCTGGCTCTGGGGCTTTTGTCGCTTTTATGTCGGTCCCAACGAAATGGCCATCGTTACCGCAAAAAATGGTGACCCGCTCGAGCCAGGGCAGATTCTCGCCCGTATGGGTCAAAAAGGGATACGGGAGGAAACCCTTGGCGAAGGCCGCCATTTCCTCAACCCGGTTTTTTACGATTGGGAAATTGTAGCTCAGACGCTGGTCCAGCCCGGCAAGGTGGCAGTCATTACCTCCAAGGTCGGTGAAAAGCTTGCCGAGGGCGAATTCATTGCCGAGCGCGGCCAGAAAGGGATCTGGCGCAGTGTGCTTGGACCCGGCAAGTACCGCATGAACCCCTACGGGTATACCATTGAAATAGTTGATGCCATCAGTATCCCCATCGGCTATGCGGGCGTAATCACCTCGCTCTCCGGGCAGCAGGCTGAGAATGGCCAATTCGCCGGCGAAGGCCAGAAGGGGGTGCGCGAGGACGTTCTGCAACCCGGCCTCTACTATGTCAACCCCAAGGAGTATAAAGTCGATGTACTGGAAATCGGCATCAACCAGGTATCTCTTCTGGGACGGAGCGGTGGCAAGGTGGTCACCAAGGCCAGGCAGCTCGGCCAGAACGAGGCGCTGAACGTGCTGCAGTCGGCCGTGCTGGAAAAGCAGGAAGCCAAAAGGCAGGATTATTTCAGCAAGCGCTCGTCGTCTGCCCAGGGACAGAAATTCAAGCAGGGTGTGCAGGTCGACTTCGATGCCGGTAAGCCACTGGCCAGTAATGCCCCGGCCCCGCTCGAAGAAGGGGAAATGAACTTGACCGAGCTGGTCAGTTTTCCATCCAGGGATGGATTCCAGATAAGTCTCGACATGACCGTCGAGTTCGAGCTCTCGCCCGACGCCATTGCCGGAATCTTCCAGCGCTATGGTGACCTGCCTGCGGTCGTCGATAAAATCATCATGCCGCAGATCACCTCTATCTCACGCAACAAGGGTTCCGAATATCGCGCCAAGGACTTCATTGTCGGCGAGGGCCGTGAAAAATTCCAGGACGATATTACTCTCTCACTCGAACAGACTCTCGGCGCCAAAGGCGTCAAGGTCTATAACGCCCTGATCCGCCACGTTGAGGTGCCGGACGAAATCCGAGCGCCGATCCAGCAGGCAAGTATCGCGGTCGAACAGGATCTGACCAATAAAGAACGTCAGAATACCGCCCGCAAGCAGGCTGAGTTGAATACCGAATTGTCACTCATCCAGCAGCGGGGAGAACAGGTCATGCAGGAAACTGAGAAGATTAAAGCCGAAATAGCCGCCGATCTGGAAAAACAGGTCGCCCAAATTCGCGCGGAAACCCTGAAAAAAGCGGCGGAGATAAAGAAAATGACTGCCGCCATTGCGGCGGATAAAATCCGTGTCCTCGGTCAGGCCAAGGCGTCGGCCCTGCAAAAAGTCGACGGGGAACGGGCCAACGGGCTGAAACTGAAAACGGCCGTCTTCAATGATCCTGTGGCCTATGCCCAGTGGCGCTTTGCCGACACCCTCAACCCGGAGATGAAACTGAATATCATCCATGCAGGCGAGGGAACGTTGTGGACGGATCTTGAAAATACCGGCTTTGCCGAACTTGGCGGAGCCAAGCAGTTAAAAGCCGGAAAATAAACAGATCCTGCGGCTTACTGGGTGAAACAATATACCTATTTGCGGAGGCTGTTTAGCATGAAACCCCGCTATTTGCTGGATATTCGGGGACAGTATACTTATCTCTATCTTCTTGTCATTCGTTAATGCCCATCTATCAAGAACGAGGAAATGAATTAGGTATACTGTCCCCCCATTATCCCCCATTGGCCCCTAACATTTCACCCAGGTGCCCGTCCTGCTCGATTCCAGGATACTGCTGATAAACCGGACACCGAGAAGTCCATCGAGTGAATTCGGGAAACAAAGCGCCAGTGGATTAGCGGCTCTTCCTGTTCTGCGGGCCACGACGGCTTCAGCCATATCGGTATACAAGTTGGCGAACCCCGCCGGAAAGCCCTCCGGGTGCCCGGCCACAATCCGGCAGGCCCGTGCGGCAAGGGGGTGGGTGCCCGGACCGTTAGGGGTCCTGTTCTGGGATGGCCCCTTCAGCGGTTTGAAGGTCAAGGCCTGGGGCTGTTCCTGCATCCACTCCAGGGAGCCGAGTGCTCCGCACACCCTGATGCGCAGGCAGTTTTCAACTCCGGCCGCAGCCTGGGTAACCCAGAAACTCCCGCGGGCACCATTGGCAAATCGCAGCAGAGCGCCGGCGTAATCATCCACCAGCCTGCCGGGTACGATGGTGCCGACTTCCGCAGCCACTTCGCTCATCTCCAGGCCGGTGATGAACCGGGCTAGATGGTGGGCATGCGTCCCGATATCTCCCATGACCAGTGAAGGCCCCCCTTTTGCCGGATCAAATCGCCAGGGTAAGTTTCCGGAAGGATCGGCATACGCTTCATGCGCCCTGCCTCCCTGGACATATTCGACCTGGACCAGCCGGATGTCTCCCAGCTCCTGCGCCTCGACCATGGCCCTGGCCTGCCGCACCATGGGGTAGCCGGTATAGTTGTGCGTCAGGCAGAAGACACGTCCGCTCTCCCTGACTTTGCGGTGTAAATCCTCGGCTTCTGCAACCGTGTTGGTCATCGGTTTATCGCAAATAACGTCGAAACCATGTTCAAGGGCAGCGACGGCATAGGCATAGTGGCTGTCATTCGGCGTCATGATAGCTATGACATCGACACCATCCCCGCGTTCTGCTTCAGTCCCGAGCATCGAGGCGACACCGGTGTAGACCCGGTCGCCGCTCAATCCTAGCTCCCTTCCGGCCAACCTTGCCCGGTCAGGGTCGGAGGAAAGAACACCGGCCACTATTTCATAGCAGCCGTCAAGCCGTGCCGCGTGTCGGTGCATCGCGCCGATGAATGAACCGGGACCACCTCCGATAACGCCAAGGCGGAGCCTGCGCCCGAGATCGGCAATAATCGTGTTTCTTTCCATCGTTTCCCCCTGCATGAAATGGTTAGCCCTGAATCGCCTTTTCTTACCCTCTCAGGATAAACAGTAATCTTTCCTGGCCCGCTGTCAGGAACTTTCTCTGAACGACACCATCTCCCGGGGATGGCGGACCAGCAGACGGGTGGCAAAACGGTGGAACGGAATAATCTTCGGCAGAGCCGCGAGAGCGGCAGGCGGCACGGGACGAGATGAACCGGCCTCAGAGCAGCAGGGCCACGCTCAGCGACAGGAAGGAGAGGACTGTCGAGACGACAATGGCCGACGAGGCAAGTTCCGTATCGCTGTTCAGTTGAGATGACAGGACATAGATAGCTGTCGATGCAGGCAGACAGAGAAATATCATGCCGGTCTTAAAGGGTATCCCGCCCATCTGAAACAGATGATACACAAGGTAGCCGATAAGCGGCAGCAGAAAAAGTTTAAGCGATGCGGCAAGAAGGGACAGGCGCAGATGCGTTTTCATCCCCTTAAAGGACAGCGATCCCCCAATCGAGATGAGTGCCAGGGGAAGAGTGACCATCGACATCAACTGTAGTGAATTGCTGATAAACACCGGAAATTTCCCGGAAACACGGGCGTACATAATCCCGAGAAAACAGCCTATTATCAAAGGATTGGCGATCAGCGTGCGCAACACCATCCGGGCCCTTCTCCGGAGACTGCTGCCTTCGCCGGAATGCCAGATGAGGGTGGAAACGGCAAAGCTGTTGATGATCGGGATGACAATGGCGATCATTACCCCGAAGTAGGCAATGCCGGCCTCCCCCAGACTGTTGAGAATGACGGCAACCCCGATATAGGTATTGAACCGGTAACAGCTCTGGGAAAACGAACCGGCCTGGAAATCAGGAACCGGCCAGAATTTTATGACCATTGCACTGATCATAAACATCGAGACCAGCACGAGAAGAGAACTCAGTACGAACAGCCACTGATCACCGCCGCCCTGAGGTGCACTGCCGATTTTATAAAACAGCATGATCGGGAAAAAGATATAATAGACCAGTTTATCGGAGGATTTGAGGAAGGCCTCACTGGTCATACCGATCTTTCGGAGGAAAAAACCGAGAGCAAGCAGGGAAAAAATCGGAAAAAGCGCGTTCAGGACTATCACGTGTCTGCTCGTCAAAAAACTCAGTTGGCTGATGTCGGCACCGAGCCGCTTAAACAACCCGCAACTTCTCTTTACCAAACCTCTTCTACTTCTTTTCGGTGATGATGACGATCATTTTTTTCATTCCAGGACATCGCCCCGGGCCGAACGTTCTGAACCCCATCTCCGAAAAGAAACGTAGCTTTCAGACCCGAGTTCCATGACCCGAAACATAGTGCGCCGACACTACTTAAACGATAGGATAGGACCGATATCATGAGAAAATTCTAGACCCCGCACTCCTTGACATAATACCGGTACATCAAAATACGAAGACCAACCATGACGCGGAAGCTGGATATCCTGTTTCCCGAAGCCTTTCCCGAGCTGGCCTGGATATTCGCGCTGATCTGCAGCATCGCCGCCTTTACGCGCAGATTGTTTGGCTACAAGACCGTGAAATAGTTTATAGTGGTCTGACAACCCAGCCCCGGTGCTGCGCCAATGACGCGCTGGTCTCCCGGCAGACGGGGATAAGGGGCTTATCCACGCAACGACCCTCAGAGCCGCATTGACCTGATGGAAGCCTTTACCAGACGAGCCATTTCTGTCATTTCCAGAATACCTCAGGGAAAGGTAACAACCTATGGCATTATTGCCGCAGCGGCAGGGAACCATTGCGGTGCACGACAGGTTGCCCGGATCCTGCATGCAAGCTCTGACAAATATCATCTGCCCTGGCACCGGGTGGTAAATGGTGCCGGGCGAATATCCCCGCGCCCGTCGATGAGCCACCTTGAGCAGAGGCGGCTGCTGGAAGAAGAAGGCATTGTTTTCAGTGAACAGGACAGCATTGAATTTAGCGAGTATCTCTGGCTGCCCGACGAAAGGATTGACCAACAGAGGAGGAAGCATGAATGAGAGATTATGCCGGAACTGCAATTGGTTTGAACCGATAGAATATGAATATGGCGAGTGCCGGCTCCACCCGCCGATAGTCATTGAAAAGCTGGTGGGCGGCAACAGCCATGCCAACATCTTCCAGGCCTCAAAGCATCCGCTCGTACCTGCCAGTCACTGGTGCGGCATGTTCTCAGCCAGAGAAGATTAACAGCAATTACAGGGACAGGATACTTTATTTTTGATCCGGCCTCTGCTGACGTTGCTCAGTCCATGACCTTTCTCATCCGGATCATGTCATCTTTCTTGCCGATGGCGACGACCACATCTCCCGCCTCGATCACGGCCTTCGGCCCCGGGTTGAAGACCATTTCATTGGTTACCTTCTTGATGGCTACTATAATGGCCCCGAAATCCCGCCGCAGATTGCTGTCAACAAGACTCTTGCCGACGAGACCGGAACCGGGCTGCACGACTGCCTCCACCATATTCAGGCCGAGATCCCCGCTCATCATGGTTGCATCAAGAAAGTCAACCACCGTGGGCTTCTTCAGAATCTGTGCCATCCTGGCACCACCCATGTTGTAGGGACAGACAACACGTGAGGCACCGGCACGCAGAAGTTTACCCTCATTTTTCAAATCCGCCGCCCGGGAAAGGATGAAGATATCAGGTCTGAGACCTTTGGCGGTGAGAGTGATGAAGACATTGTCGGCATCGCTTGATACGGCAGTCACCAGCCCTTTGGCGCGGTGCAGCCCGGCCTGGAGCAGAGTCGTCTCGTTTGTCGCATCTCCGTCGATATAAAGATAGTGTCTGCTCTCCAGCTTTTCTATTCTTGCATGATCCTGCTCGAGGACGATAAACGGGATGTCCTCATCCGCGAGTTCCTGGCAGATAACCGCTCCAATTCTGCCGAATCCGCAAACAATGAAATGCCCGGTCAACGAGGATATCTGCTTTTCCAATTTTCTCCTCCCAAAAATCTTTCGAATTTCACCCTCAACAAAAACCCTGGCAACCTGTCCGAGTGTATAGGTAAGCAGGCTTATTCCCGAGATAATGATGATGACGGTAATGATCCTGCCCGTGTGTGAAAGTGGAACAATCTCGCCGAAGCCGACGGTGCTGATGGTGATCAGGGTCATATAAAACGAATCGAATACCGTCATTCCCTCGGCAAGCGTATAACCGGCCGTACCGAAGACAATGATGAATAAAAGCAGCAATAGTGAAATGCGCAATTTTGCGTATTCCAGCAGATGTTCCTTATAATCCATCAGATGTCCCTTAATAAGTTAAGCAAAACAGAATTATTACCGCTTCCCGATCCACGACCTCAATCCTATCTGTTCGGTGCAACCGGTGCAACACTTTTAGATTATTTGCCATACAAAAGGAAGCATGGCAAAATATTCATAAAATTATTATTGTTGTGACTGGCACAGAGCAGCGATAGGATAGGAGGAGAAGGGGAACAAGGCCCATCCAGTGTCGAGGAGGATTTATGAAGTGGCTACAAAGAAATGGTGTTGCCATAACGCTGTGTACACTGCTGTTTGTGGCCTGGCACGCCAATGTCCAGGCCCAGAAAACAGCCGGCCAGACAGTCTACATTCCGGTCTATTCACATATCTACAGCGGCAACAAGGAGCGGCCGTTCAATCTGGCCGTTACCCTGAGCATCAGAAACACCGATCCGGGAGGATCTCTCACCCTGGAGATGGTTGATTATTATGATTCGGCCGGAAAACTCGTGCGGCACTACCTGGAAAAAGCAATTGTCCTCGAGCCGCTGGCCACCACCCGCTACGTCGTTAAAGAGTCTGACACCACCGGGGGATCAGGTGCCAATTTTCTCGTTCGCTGGAAATCGAGTGAGACGATAAACAGTCCGCTCATTGAATCGATCATGATCGGTACCCAGTCACAGCAAGGTATCTCGTTTACCTCCCGCGGACAGGTTCTCTCCGAGTAAACGCCGGTAAAACAAAACCCCGAGATTGCCGGTTTGCAACTTTTTTTTCATGACGGTCTTCCATAACCATAACCTTCCCCACTACCCGTTCTGAGGGGCAGTGCGTTTTCAGGATCCCGGTCTTCTCCGGCGCTGGTGATCATTACCGCGCTGCGGCCCGGCAAGGGGCACTTCGTTTCACAGATGCCACAGCCAATACAGAGTTCATCCACCACATAAGGTTGCTGCACCGCCACCGCTATTCCCCGGTCGTCAAGGATCGTGGCGGTTCTGAACTTGATTGCCTTGTCAGGCGTCGGGCAGTGTTCCTCACAAACCATACAGGGAATACCCTTCGCATAGGGCAGGCAGATGTTCCGGTCGAACCAGGCATGACCGATCTTTGCGGTGTGCTTTTGGGCCAGACTCAAGGTTCTGATTGCCCCGGTCGGACATACCTGCCCACACAGGGTGCAGTTAAATTCACAATATCCCGTGCGGGCAACAAGACGGGGGGTAAAGACACCCTCCAACCCGGCCTGCAGGCCGGTCGGCTGAAGCGCGTTGCCAATACAAACCTGGATGCACTCCGCACAACGGACACAGCGTTGCAGAAACTCCGCTTCACTTCGCGCACCGGGCGGACGGATGAGCAGTGGATCACGCTCTGCGCTCAGCCTTCGCACGCCAAGAACCGGCGGGATAAGCAATCCGGCAGTCAAGGCTCCCAGGAAACGCCGGCGCGAAAGGGAGATGGCTGCACCGCGACTCAGCGGCGCAGTCCCCCCCAGAGCGATTATCTGACGCGGGCATTGCTCAAGACATTCCAGGCAGAGGCTGCATTGATCGACATGTATTTTCCTGCTGCCGTCTATGGCCCCCATCCGGCAGATGGTGATACAGTGCCGGCAGCGCCCGCACGTGCTGTCACCGCCCTGCAGGTCGAGCAGACCCAGCCGGGCGATCCAGCCGAGCAGGGCTCCCAGAGGGCAGATATTCCTGCAGAAGAACCGGCGCTGCACCAGTTCAGCTCCGAACAGTCCGACGAGCAGCAGCAGACTGACAAGCGCAAGATCGTAAAAGCGCTGTGCAAAGGGCAGGACCGTTTCTTTCATCAGCGCGTAGAGCGGCTCGGTAAAGGTGTTGACCGCGGCGGGAGCATGATCATAGGTGAATGAGAAAAATGATACCGCAACATTATTAAAAGCCGGATACAGTGCCTGCGCCAGGGACCTGACCAGCAGGGAAAACGGATCGAGATAGCCGGCTAACGGGAATTGTAACAAAGATGAGATCAGCACCAGAACCAGCAACACCTTGGCAAGATCAGGGAATTTTGTCGATTCAGTGGTGCTCCGCGGTTTCAGGGCAGGATGAGACAGGTCAATCAGGCTGCCCATCGGGCATATCCAGCCACAGAATGACCTGCCGAAAAGCAGGCTCAGGCCGATGACGACCAGCGACGGCAGCATCAGGGCAATGAAGGTACGCAGGGCCAGCATGGTGGAAAAAGCCAGCAGCGGATCGATCCTGAACAAGATGTTGACCGCGTACTCGATGGTATCCGAGCCGCTGTAGTCGGTCTTGATGAAAAGAAAGAAAAAGAGCAGCAGAAACAGAGCCTGACTGGCTATTCGTGCATAGCGAAATGACCGGTACCGCTTTTTTTTGACTTGGCCGCTACTCACAGAGTACGCTCCAGCACGCGAACCTTGGCCAGATCTATCTGTCCGAGCCCCATCCGGTGGGCTGCCACCGTTGAGGCAATATCTTCGGGTCTGAGTCCAAACAGGGTTGTGGCAAAGGCGTCGGCAGCCACCGGATCGACGGATGCGATAACGGTATCCCGCTGCTCCACATCACTCAGTCGACCGCCCTGGGGCCCATTATTCTTCAGAATTCTGGTTGCATCGACAACGGTGAGCGCGGGCCGGATAACCGTTGCAAGATCAGCAAGTTTCTGACCGATATCATGGTGCAGCCTGCCCCTGTTTCCGCCGATAACGCCCATGGAGTTTTTCAATCCCAGCGTCAGCCGGCTCAGACCGTGATGCTTTGCTACCGGTACATTGATATAGGTGTCCGCCGTCAGAGCATCCTTGTATATTTCCCAGCGGGTAAGGGAACGCCCGGCAGCAATATCCACCGGGACAAATTTTCTCTCATCAATATGGACGAGTTTTGCCTTTCGTGTATTCAGGGAATCGATAGCTTCCGTGATACCGCTGTTGATATAACATCTGCGCTTTTCGTTACAGGTATGGTCAAATACCTGTACCTCCGCTGCCCCCGCCTCCAGTGCCAGTTCGACAAGAGTCCTGACCACAATCGGGTGCGTGTTGGCGGCCTGCTCGGGTGATCGGTCCCAGCCGATATTGGGTTTGACCACCACTCTGCTTCCCGGTTTCACAAAGCGCTGCATACTACCGAGCAGACTGACAGCCTCCCTGACCAGCGCCCGGTAATCACCTCCCGTG
>JAHEMX010000334.1 GCA_024643445.1 Desulfobulbaceae bacterium
GAGTTTTATTCGAACGTCTTGTTTGATATCCACACCAAAATGATTTATGTAGTTGGGAGTGTCGAAATTATTAACAAGTTCCCAAAAGGATCGCTACCTATATGATGATTAAAGACAGCTCGGTTAAGGTTATTGCCATCATACCTGCCCGTTATGAATCAAACCGTTTCCCGGGAAAACCTCTGGCATTGATCAGCGGAAAACCAATGATTCAACACGTGGTTGAACGGGCGCAGGGTGTTCCACTGTTGTCAAGGGTGGTGGTGGCGACCGACGACAAGCGAATCGCCGACTGTGTAACCTCCTTCGGCGCGGAATGTGTAATTACAAGAAATGATCATGTCTCAGGTACTGATCGACTTGCCGAGGCAGCCGAAATCCTGTCTATTCCCCAACAGGATGTGGTGGTGAATATCCAGGGCGATCAGCCTGTTTTTAATGCAGAGGTGATTGAGCAGGTAGCGAGGCCGCTTCTCGATGATCCAGCCCTGCCGATGTCCACGCTGATCTATAAAATCATCAGGACGGAAGAGATAAACGATCCCAATCATGTCAAAACAGTCTTTGACCGGCGCAACAACGCCCTGTATTTCTCCCGCTCACCGATTCCTTTTCAACGAAACCCCGAAGAAGATCCCCCGACTTATTACAAACATCTCGGCTTCTATGCCTATCGCAAGAGCTTCCTGCTGAGTTTTGTCGGGCTGCCGGTAGGAGAATGGGAGCGTTTTGAAAAACTTGAACAACTGCGTGCTCTGGAATATGGTTACCGGATAAAGGTGGTTTTGACTGCACATGATTCTATCGAGGTCGACACGAAAGAGGAACTGGCGCGGGTGGAAGCACTTTTACGTGAAAAGGCATAAGGTTATTGGGAATTATTTTCCTAACGGTTCTTTTGATAAGGCAAGTTCATAACTTTATAGTCGGGTGATTCATGGTAGACAGCACCTTCGCTCAAGAGAACAGGACGCTTATAAAACTTCTGGCCAGAAAGAACCTGAGCTCTCTGGACCTTCTGCCCCATCAGGATCTTCGTGAGAAACTTGTTGATCTTGTACTAAATGATGTTCCGAATGGCACGGAACAGGAATCGGCAACGCTGCTAACCAGACTTCGTCAACAGCTGACTGATACGAAAGTTGATAAAATAAAGGTCGTGGTATTTGGCGGAGGAACCGGTCTGTCCAATATTATCGGCGGTGACTGTCGGCAGCCGGGATGGGAAAAACGGCCATTTCACGGCCTCAAACAGGTTTTTCCCGACACCCGGGCCGTGGTCTGCGTTACCGATGATGGCGGATCTACCGGTGAGTTGCTCAAGGATGTGCCGATCTTCGCCCTGGGCGACATCCGGCATGTCATGCTGTCCTCCATTCAACTGGCGATACTCCAGCAGAAATACGCTTTAAGTACTCCAGAGGCCTTGGAGATTATCGCCCAATTATCGATTCTATTTAATTTTCGTTTCCATAATAACCCCGGCTCTGCTGAGCAGCTGATCGAGCAGGCCGGTCTCAGGCTCGATCTCTTGCCAGCACAAATCAAAGAATACGTACAGCAGGCGCTGTCCTTTTGCTATACCGATAAACTGAGTTACGCAACGATTGCCCGCAGCCATTGTCTCGGCAATTTGCTGATACTTGCCGCAATCAGGAAAGCGTTGCCGAAACACCAATTGCAGGAAGTAAACCTTGTACTGGACGCGAGGACAGGTGAAGCGATTTATGATGCTCTGGCTGAATGTGCCGATATCTTCGGGGCCGCCGGAGAGGCGGTACTTCCCTGTACGGTAACCCCGGCGCAACTGCGATTCCATTATACCGACGGCGTCCAGGTAACGGGTGAGATGAAGTCAAGTATTGCTGAACGAGGCTTCCCGGTAGACCGTGTTATTGTCGATTTTTGCGATGTCCCTTACGTCTCTGAACGGGTGTTTGCGTCGATCCGTTCGGCCGATATACTGATCATGGCCCCCGGCAGTCTTTACAGTTCCATCATTCCCGTCCTGCAGGTACCCGGCATTGCCGACGCCGTCAGGAAAAACAGAAAAGCATTGAAGCTCCTTATCTCGAACCTCTGGGTGCAGGCCGGCGAAACCGATCGGTCAATTACTGACCCGGAGAGGAAATTTTACGTCTCTGATATGATCAAGGCCTACGATTCGAATATACCCGGAGGTACTCCAGGCCTGTTTGATCATGTTCTTTGTCTTTCTCTTCAAGATGTTCCGGCCTCCGTCATTCAAAACTACACCGTAGAGGGAAAAATTCCGATCTACCTCGACCGGGAAACGATCAGTTCGCAGGGCGTTGAACCTGTTGAATGCGGTTTTTTTTCCAGGGAAGCCATGCTCGAAAGGCAGGTTATCCAGCATGATCCGCACGTGGTTGCGCAAGCGGTGAAGGCGATTTATCTGGCGAGAAAATTATTTCCCAAGAAAAGACAATTGAAACTGTATCCGCGCAATAAAAAACAGCCAGCCATAGACCTTTCACGCCGAATCTGCACACCTTCCCATAAATACCGTAAACTTACCGAGTATTTCTCGGGGATCCCGGTCAACGCAGGTAACAAGGGCTTTTCCATTGACGCAGATGATGTTCGCCTGGCCCTGACGAATATCATCTGGCAGCATCAGGATGTTCCAGTTTCTCACCTCAAGCTGATAGCGGGAATAACCTGCATCCCCAAAGAGGAATGGCGACGTGATCAGCGCTGGGACAATATATTCTCCTTTTATGATCCGGAGGATAAACAGGTCAAAATCAGGGAAGATAGGTTTGATAATCAAAAACGTCTTGAGGTTGCTTTTCTCATTGCTGTCGGACAGTCTCTTCTGGGCAACTATGCCGCGGAGAAAAAGATTGAAAATCTGCAGCAGCATAGTATCGATGTCGGCAGGGTATATCATCTCTTTCTGAGGAAAGCGAGCCGAAGATTATGCTATTTCAGTGATGCAGAACTGAGAATATTTTTACAACTGTCGAGGATGGTCGAACAAAATCCTCAACATTTTACCCGCGCGATTAATGGCAGCGAAGGTTTTACACCGCCTGGTCTTTTAATGGGGCTGATGTATGTCTGGTACCTCGATAACCGTCTCGCAAGTCACATAGAATACAAGATGTCCATCATGAAGGTCCGCCAGACGGACTTGATTCCGGATCAGCAAATCATGAGCAAAAGAAGAGAAATGCTGACCGGTTTTTTCAGGGAAGTTGTTTTTGGAAAGAACAATACTGCACAGCAGCTCTGATCGCTTATCGGTGAAGATTAGTTTATGAGAATACTTGTAATTGACGACGATCCTGCTATACGGGAACTGCTTCGATGCTTTATCGAAAAGGCAGGTTACCAGGTATTTGAAGCAGAAAATGGCAAAGAGGCTGAAGAAATACAGCGGAGAACACCTGCTGATATGGTCATCTGCGATTTGATCATGCCGGTCAGAGAGGGGATAGAAACCATTTCAGCTTTCCGGAAAAATTTTCCCGGAACCGGTATTATCGCCATTTCAGGCGGAGGTACTATCAGCCCTGACTCATATCTTCAGGTCGCACGACAGCTTGGTGCCTGGAAAATCTACAGTAAACCTCTCGATTTTCCTGGCCTGCTGAAGTCGCTGGAAGAATGGAAAATGGAAAAAGGGATAACGTAAACCTATCTTATGCCAATACAAGCCCTTGTCGTCGATAACAACCCGGTCCTGCTCAAGGCTATTTCCGTCATCGTTGAACAGGAAGGGCCATGTCATGTGCGTACTGCCGAGGATGGGTTGCAGGCCCTTGAAAGCCTGAAATCGTTCAAACCGGACATTGTTTTTACCGATCTGGTAATGCCCCTGGTCGATGGCGAGCTCCTCTGTAAAATAATCCGGCATAACCGTGAACTTGATGCCACCCGTATTGTGGTTGTCTCCGGCGTTCCGCTAGAAGAGGCTCAGCCTCTTCTCGATAAGATCGACTGTGATTTTTCCATCGTCAAAGGCAGTCTACAGGAAATGCGGCTCCACATCCGAGATGTTTTACAGCGGCTCAGGCACAAGGAGTTAGGTGCAGCAAAAACAGTGCATTCCTCCAGCGAAAAAGATGGGGCAGGCGACTTTGGCCGGACAATAACCACTGAAATACTTTATGAAAAAAAACATCGCGAAGAAATTGTCGCCTACCTCTCCGAGGGAGTGGTGGAGATGAATCATCAGGGCAAGATTGTTGAAATCAATAATGCTGCCCTGGATTTTCTCGCGGTGAAAAAAGAACAGGTAATCGGATCGACCATAGATTCGCTTGAGTGGGGCTCTCATACGGAAAATATCGCTCACTGGCTGCAACACGATCTGCTTGAAAAGCGTGCGAAACCGCTTTTTATCAGTGATAAAAATCCGGTTTTTCGTCAGGGAAAAGTACTTACGGCAACCCTTCACGCCATAGAAGGAATGAGTTATTTCGCTCTTTGTACGGTCAGGGATATAACCAGACTTTATCGGGCCGAACAATATAAAAAGAAACTGGATCATGCCTTGCGACTGGCTAAGAAGATGGAGGCGATGAGTGGCATGGCAGGTGGAGTCGCCCATGATTTCAATAATCTCCTGACGATCATCTACGGGAACATAGATATGGCCGTTGTCGCGCTGGCCGAAGGCGGGTATGAAAAAGTTGATTATCTGCTTGATCAGGCGCGAAGGTCCACACAGTCGGCGGTTACATTGATAAAAAAAATTTCGCATTTCTCACCCTACGGCATTATCAGCCGTGAAGTACAAGATGTTCATGCACTGTTGCAGACAGCTACGCAGAACTTCCGTGGGTCTCGTGCGGTTGGTTTTTCAATAGAGACCGAAGCTGAACCTCTGCTTGTCAGCATCGACCGTGAACAGATGGTTACGGCTCTGCATAACGTGTTTGA
>JAHEMX010000335.1 GCA_024643445.1 Desulfobulbaceae bacterium
ATACTTCACGGACTGTTCGGCATGTCCGATAACTGGGTGACCATTGGTAACGGGCTTGCCGCCCACGGATTTTGTGTTCACCTGCTTGATCTCAGGAATCACGGCAGATCACCGCATACCGAGACCCATCGCTATCCTGACATGTGTGACGATCTGCTCTTATATCTTCAGCAGCATGGACTTGAAGCCGTCGATATCGTAGGTCATTCAATGGGCGGCAAGGTTGCCATGATTTTCGCTCTGCTGGATCCTGAAAAGGTAAAGAAGCTTATTGTTGTTGATATTGCCCCGTCTGAATATCACTTTTCGGAAAACAGTTTTCACGCGACTATCATCGATGTCCTCCAGCACATGGACCTGACAGCCCATGCCGGCAGGGCCACGATCAGGAAGGAACTGGCGCAACTCCTTGATGACCGTGGGCTGGCAATGTTTCTGGCAAAAAATCTCGACCGGGACAAACAGTCAAAACATTTCAAATGGAAGTGCAACCTGCCGGTTCTGAAGAAATTTCTGCAACATATCTCTATCGGTCTGGAAGAACTTGATCTCTATGCTCCCTGTCCGGTCAAGACCCTGTTCGTCAAGGGAAACGAATCAGCCTACTATCTTCCGGAACATGAACAGCAAAGGCTCCATTTTTTCCCGGAATCGGCGGTTGTCGGCATTGATGAAGCCGGGCACTGGGTGCATAGTGCACAACCTGAAACATTTCTTCTGACAGTCTCACGTTTTCTCCTCGGCCAGACGGCCGAATAACGCGATTATTGTTTTCTGAATGGTTATCAGGTACTATCGGTCAAACGATCAGATCCGGAAATACAGATGAAAACCACTTCGCTCGTCGCCTGCCACGAATGCGATCTTCTTCATCAGCAGATGGACGTGCCCATCGGTGGCGTCGCGCGCTGTGCGCGCTGCGGCTCGTCCCTCTACCGCCCCAAGCGTGACAGCCTGAACCGTACCTTTGCCCTTACCGTGTCCGGTATCATTTTTTATGTGATTGCCAATATTTACCCGTTCCTGGGTTTCAGAATCGGCTCCCAGATTCGGGAAACCACGCTGGCAACTGGAATCTACGAACTCTACCTGCAGCAGATGTCCATTATCGCCACACTGGTATTTTTGACGGTGATTATGGTGCCGGCCGTCAATTTGCTCTGTCTGCTCTATATCCTGATTCCACTGAAAGCTAAACGGGTTCCACCCCACCTGGCAAAGGTGTTTCGCCTGTACCTTCTTCTCAAACCCTGGGGAATGATGGAAATCTTTATGCTCGGGATTCTGGTAGCGGCAATCAAACTGGTGAAAATGGCCACGATCATTCCCGGCGTCGCCCTGTTTGCCTTTATGGCCCTCATTTTTGTGCTGGCCGCAACGTCCGTGACGCTTGACAGGCACCTGATATGGGATCAAATCAAATGGCAATGACGGCACGACAGCGGGGAATGCTTTCCTGTCAGCGCTGCCACCTGCTCTGCCGGCAGGCGCCCGGCGCCATAGCCTGTCCTCGCTGCGGCAGTCTGCTGCACAGCCGCAAACCTAACAGTATTGCGCGAACATGGGCTCTGGTGGTCGCCGCTCTTATTTTATATATCCCTGCCAATATTCTGCCCATCACCCACACGGCGGCGCTGGGATCCGTTCAGTCGGATACGATCATGAGCGGCGTAATCTACTTTATCCAGTCCGGCAGCTGGCCGATAGCTTTGATTATTTTTATAGCCAGTGTTTTTGTTCCCCTGTTAAAACTGGTGATACTTATCAGCTTATTGCTATCGATACAATGCCGATCACAAAAACGCCCGCTCGATCGTACCCGGCTCTACCGCCTCATTGAAACGATCGGTCGCTGGTCCATGCTTGATATTTTCGTGGTCACCATATTGGTGGCACTGGTTCACCTGGGCAGCCTGGCCGATATTACGGCCGGGCCCGGTGCTCTTTACTTTGGAGCGGTGGTGGTGGTGACCATGTTCGCCGCTGAAACCTTTGACGCCCGACTTATCTGGGATACCCTTGAGGAATGTAATGACAGATCAGACTAACCCTTCAGCGAACGCGCCCATGGCGGCAACACCCGTCATCAAGGAGCGCCGTTCCATCTCCATCGTTTGGCTCGTTCCACTGGTAGCCCTGGTGATCGGAGGCTGGCTGGCCTATAAGGCGGTGACCGAAAAAGGACCGGTGATCAACGTTTCATTTCAGTCGGCAAACGGTCTCGAGGCCGGAAAAACCAAGGTAAAATTTAAAGATGTAGAGGTCGGTGTAGTGCAGGATATTGAGATATACAACGATCTTTCCCACGTCATTGTAAAAATAGAGATGCACAAAGGGGCCAGACCCTATCTGACAGAGAAGACCAGCTTCTGGGTTGTTCGCGCGCGGATTGCCGCCGGCCAGGTCACTGGTTTGGGAACCCTGCTCGGGGGGGCCTACATCGGTATTGAACCGTCGACCGAGGGGGTGTTCACCGAGCAGTATGTCGGGCTCGAAAAGCCACCGATCGTAACCGGTCAAACAGAAGGCAGACGTTTTACCCTGAACGCTCCGCGACTCGGGTCTCTCAACCCGGGGTCCCCGATTTATTTCAGGCAGATCCAGGTCGGTCAGGTTGTAGACTTCAAGCTGGATGAAGAGGGAAATAACGTTGGGGTGGACATATTCATAGAAAGTCCTTATCACCGGTTTGTTCGCCAGAACAGCCGCTTCTGGGTAGCCAGCGGACTGGACCTTCAATTGTCGGCAAATGGTTTACGGGTCGACACCGAGTCTATCGTTTCCCTGATGATCGGCGGTATTGCTTTTACCACGTTCAGCGAAGAAAAGCAGATGCCCGAGGCCGCAGAAAGGAGCCAATTCAAACTGTATGAAACCCTCGACCAGGCCCGGGATGACCGCTATACACAGAAAATTGAATTCTACATCGAGTTTGCAGATTCGGTGCGTGGTCTGTCGATTGGTGCGCCGGTCGAATTCAGGGGATTTCAAATCGGCACGGTAACCGACCTTGAATTAAAGGCAGACTTTGAAAAGCTTGCCTTCTCCACCATGGTGCGCATCAGTATCGAGCGGCAAAGGTTGTCATTACCCGAAGAAATGGAGGAGGACCAGACGAAACGATTCATGCGAATGGTTGACGGCGGCCTCCGGGCACAGCTGAAAACCGGAAACCTGCTGACCGGACAACTCTTTGTTGACTTTGAATATCGGCAGGACACAACTGCCGCTGTCCCCGGCAGGTACAAGGACCTGCTCGTTCTGCCCAGCGTACCGTCAACCTCCCAGGAATTGATGACGGACGTAAGCTCTTTCATGAAAAAATTGAACCGACTGCCACTCGAAAAGATCGGGCACGATCTGCAAAGCTCGATAGCCGGAATCGATCAACTGGTGAACAGCACCGAGATGAGAAAAACAGTGCATTCCCTGGAGCGGATCCTGGCAGAAGTTCAGGCAATAGCCACGACCTCGAACACCGAGACCCTCCCTGCATTTAACGCTAGCCTGGCAGAAATCCAGACACTTCTCAGGAACATGGAGGGCTGGGTCAGCGCGGATGCGCCCCTGTACGACGATTTACGCAATACCCTGGAAGAACTTGCCAAAGCAGCCCGGTCGATAAACGAACTTGCCGATATGCTGGAGCGCCACCCGGAAGCCCTGATCCAGGGAAAACAAAGTGAGGCCCGACCATGACTCGCCGCACCTTATACTATCTACCGCTGATGCTCCTGATCGCGCTCCTGGGCGCAGGTTGCACCGGCCAGACCCCGCAATCAGTCTATTACATCCTCAGCCCGATGCAAAATGATACCTCTGACTCAGCATCGGCCGTGGAGCGAGATGCTATTGCCATCGGCATCGGGCCGGTCACCTTTCCTGATGAACTCAACCGGCCGGCAATCGTTACCCAGTCCGGCCAGAACCAGCTCACGGTAAATGAATTTCACCGCTGGGGCGGATCACTGGAAAAGAATGTTACCCGGGTGCTGGTGGAGAATATCGCCCTGCTGATGAGAACCGATCAGGTGATGGCCCGGCCCTGGGAGCGTTATTTCACGCCTGATCTCCGTATTGCCCTTGATATCCAGCGATTCGGCGGACGCCTCGGGGAGTATGCCTCGCTTAACACGACCTGGATAGTTTTCAGTGGAAAAAAGGATGACCCAGCCGCCGTACACCGGAGTGTCATCAGGGAACCGGTAACGGATGACAGTTATGATGCGCTTGTTGCCGCGCAGAGCAAGGCCCTTGCCGGATTGAGCAAGGAAATTGCCGCTGCTTTAAGGGAAATACTGCCGGCCAAGTAGTATTTTTTTGCAGAACCTCAGTATAAACGCCAAGAGCCCGGAGTTACCGGTCATCAGTCTGAATATTTCACGAGTTGAGACCGCACACTTCTCAAGAAGACTCATCGGCACCGGATTGGGGCTTGCCCTGGTAAAAAGCATCCTGGAAGCACACCATGGCAGCATCAAGGTCACCAGTGAACTTAACCGGGGAAGTACCTTTACGGTACTGGTCCCGATCGCCGGCTCCCTGGGATGAGAAGAAACTGCTTTATCATGCACTCTGGCGGCAGGTTGTGGCTCCTCTGATTAACCAGAAAATTCCATGAACATCTTTGTGCTACAAGTATAAATAATTGAAAACAAAACAATGAAATTGAGTATTTGCAAAATGGCTCGGGAACGTTTTGTGCCCCCTGCACCATCCCATTGATGATAGTAAATGTTCACCGGAGGCGAGCCGATACCACCCACTTTCCTGCGTCGCTTTTGTGATTTACATCCCTGAAGTATGGCAAATCACCAGTCTCCTTGACAAGTGCGAGTTCTCAACTGGTGAAATATTCGGGTTCATGCAACCCGGGAAACCAGATTCTTTGCGACATCACCAAT
>JAHEMX010000336.1 GCA_024643445.1 Desulfobulbaceae bacterium
ATGAAATAGCAAAGTGTTACGCCGCATTTAAGGCATTACGTCCGCACCTTGACAAAGAGCGATTTATCGATCAGGTACTCCGCCAGGGAGAATGCTCGTACAACATTGTCGCCATAAAGACAGGCAACAGCTTCCCCAGCGCTGCCGGCTTTCGATTTTCGGAACACCTGGCCTGGGGCAGGATTCTGTACATCGATGATTTAACGACGCTCCCAGAATACCGGGGCAAGGGATATGCTGCCGCCCTGATGGAATGGCTGATGGATCATGCCAGAACGAGCGGCTGCCAGGGGTTGCATCTTGACTCAGGCTATGCGAGGCATGATGCGCACCGGCTGTATCTGAAAAAGGGCTTGCATCTCAGTTCCCACCACATATCGATTGAGCTATGATACTGCTCCCTGAGGGGCGCCTCGAACAGCCGACAACTCATCCGCCGGACCGCTGTCACTGCCTCCTCTAAGAGAAACAATTCTTGGTTGGCAGGAAATCTGTTGAACTTCGAGGCTGCCGTCCAGGCTCGATTGGTCCTGGCGGGTGATGATTACCATCTTTGTTTCCATATCCAAGCCGTGGAAAACCGGGAAAGAAGCGGCCAGATAGGGGGGCAGGTGAGCAGCATGGACAATATCTTCTCGAGACTGTCGGAAAACAAAGGAAAAGAACGTTTTGACCAGGTGCTTCAATACGGGAGTGTGCGGATTGAAAGGATCATTTCAAAAGGTCATACGTCGCCGGATGAAGGCTGGTACGATCAGCCTGAAAATGAATGGGTCCTGGTCCTGGAGGGTTCCGGCTCTATCCTGTTTGAGGACGGACGGGAGGTCACTCTTGAAAAGGGTGATTACCTGAATATCCCATGCCATGCCAGACACCGGGTAAGCTGGACAGATCCGGGCCAGCTTACGGTCTGGCTGGCGGTGTTCTATACCTAGCCGTTTGTCCGGAGAATGAAAAAATAGTGCTGCACTCGCTTCCATGCCCCTCATGCACTAAAAAACCTGGCAAAAACAGAAGAGATCTTTCATCTCCAGGGGATATCATATGAATTTTTGCCTCAACGACGGTAAAATGGCGCCGGATACAACTGAAACAGGGTTACATCGTGTTTATAGTATCATTCCGTTGAATTGGTACCCTCGTCTCTGTCTTAACGGGGGATTATCGGTTTTCAGGGTTTGCACAGGACGGAGCTGACGTGGAATATAAAGACTATTATAAAATCATGGGCTTAAAGCGCGATGCATCGCAAGATGATATCAAGCGCGCTCACCGTAAGCTGGCACGAAAGTACCACCCCGATATCAGTAAAGAGCCTGATGCCGAGGCAAACTTTAAAGAGATCGGCGAGGCCTATGAGGTGCTCAAAGATCCGGAAAAACGCGCCGCCTACGACCAGTTGGGCCGCAACTTCAAGGCAGGGCAGGAATTCCATCCGCCGCCTAACTGGGATTCCGGTTTTGAGTTTCGCGGGGGCGGCTTCACCGGTGCCGGTGACAGGGGCGGCTTCAGTGACTTCTTTGAAGAGCTGTTCGGACGCCGTGATCACGGCGTTTATGCGGACCATGGGGTGAAGTATAACGTGCCCGGCCAGGATCATCACGCCAAGGTGCTGATTGATCTGGAGGATACCTTTCACGCGGCAACGCGCAGTATCAGCCTGCAGTCTCCGGAGGTGAACGAGTATGGTCAGACACGCATGGTCGAGCGAACGCTGAGTGTGAAGATTCCCAAAGGCATCCGGGAGGGACAGCAGATTCGTCTCGCGGGTCAGGGTTCGCCCGGAATGGGTCAGGGCAGAAAGGGTGATCTCTACCTGGAGATCCATTTCAAGCCGCACCCGCTCTACCGTATCGAAGGACGTGACCTGCATCTGCAGCTGCCGGTAACACCGTGGGAGGCGGCACTTGGTGCGACGGTGCGGGTACCGACTCCCGATGGCACACTCGATCTCACCATTCCGAAGGATTCCAACAGCGGTAAAAAACTGCGCCTTAAAGGTCGGGGCATTCCCAGCAATCCAGCGGGGGATATGTATGTAACCCTGAGTGTTTCGGTGCCTCCCGCCAGCAGCGATCAGGCGAAAGCGCTGTACCGGGAGATGAAAGAGAAGCTCGCGTTCAACCCAAGAGCCAGCATGGGGGTATAGGCCATGTCGAAGAAAACCGTTTTATCCGGTATCATAGTTGAAGAAAGCACCGTCTTTACTTTGGGGGAACTGAGCCGGGCCTGCGGTAAGCCGGCCGAATGGATACTGGCGCTGGTGGAGGAGGGGGTTATTGAACCGGAGTGCGGGGATAATGCCAGCTGGCGATTTCATGGCCATTGTCTGCGCCGCGTGCGTATCGCCGAGCGGCTGGAGACAGAGCTCGGTCTCAACCTGGCCGGCGCCGCCCTGGCGCTGGAACTGCTTGAAGAGGTTGAGATACTTCGAAATAAAATCGCCATATTGGAGAAATGGAGCATCGGTTAATCTTCAGAGATCATCTCCTTTCAAGAAGAAACCGTATCAGCACCGTTGCCGGTGCGCAGTCTGAATTCCGGTGCGAAACAGGTGGTCTGGCTGTCTGTACCCCTCCAGCCTGAAAAGAACGGTCGGGCGCACTGGTCTGCAGTTTCATGCTAAGCCATAGTGGAGTTATGAATGTCGGCATTTCTGGTGGGACATATCAAGGTGAGAAACGAGAAAATCTGGGCGGATTACCTGGTCGGGGTCAAGGAGTCTCTGGCGCCTTTTTCAGCCAGGGTTCTGTTCAGGGGCAGATTGCATTCGGTACTGGCCGGAGAACAAACCCATGACCTTACGGTCGTGATCGAGTTTACTGATCAGGCTGCATTGCAGCAATGGTATCATTCCAGCAAGTATCAGGCCCTGATTCCCGTGCGGGATGCCGCCGCCGATGTCGTTCTTGCTGCCTATGACGCTTGAGATCCGGCGAGGGAAAGCGCTTGAACACCTCGCCTTCCTGTGAGCTTCTTCTGCGGTAGTGGCCCTTGGTTCACGTGGGTTTAGAGATGGTATGAGGACATGAAAATCTGGGTCGATGGTGACGGTTGTCCTTCGGTGATCAAGGATATTTTGTTTAAAGCGGCAGAACGCACCGGTGTCTCGCTTACCCTTGTTGCCAACCGGGTCGTTCAGATACCGCGTTCGCCCCATATAACTTTTTCCCTCGTTGCTTCCGGTCTTGATGTCGCCGACAATGAGATCGCCAGGCGCATGATTGCGGGCGATCTCGTTATCACGGGCGATATTCCCCTGGCTGCCGAAGTGGTTGAAAACGGGGGGTATGCCCTCAATCCGCGCGGTGAACTCTACACCTCCGAAAACATCAAAGCTCGACTGAATGTCAGGGATTTCATGGATGAGCTGCGGGCAAGCGGCATAGAGACAGGCGGCCCTGCTGCCCTGAGCAGAAGAGACAGGCAATCTTTTGCGAATAATCTGGACCGACTTTTGAGCCGATATGGTAGAAGTTCATAACCCTGGTTGCCGACTGCCGCATCCTGCAGCGGGAATTGATGTTGTTTTACCCGGATGGATGAATGCGCCGGGATGGAGAAAGAAGCCGTAACAACTACTGCTGCCCTGAAGTCAGCAACAATTGCAAGCATTGGTCTAATCAAAGATGTTGAAACAATTTGAATTGCATATCCCGCACTCGCTGCAGGACAGTTTTGAGCTCCTTCTCAAAAGCGGCAGAGATGTCAGGAGCTGGCAGACGAAAAAAGCCGATCTCGAAAACGGTTATCTCGAGTGGAAACAGCATTTCTGGTCTCTAACCGGCGGCGCCGCCATTGCCGCACGGCTGAAAGAGACAGGAGATAACAGGACATCCGTTGAAATATCGGTCATAAAACCGTTCCAGGTGCTTGATCCCTTGGGGTTGTGTGACAAAATATTTGCCAAACTGGACCGGGCCTTGGAAAAGAATCTGGACAATTTCAAAAGTCAGGCCGGTTAGGCACCGGATTGCCGGCATGATCTGAATTCCATGCTGCTCAAGCGCGGCCTTTTCTGTTAACATCAAACACAGGGTACTCATGCTTCTTCTCATCATTGGTCTTAATCTTGTACTGGGCAGCATCTGGTTGATGAATAACCAATACGAGGCTTTTGGTATCATCTGTTTCGTGGCCGGAATGGCGGCAACCCATTACGGCTGGAAACAAGCGCAACAGAGGAAAAATGACGATTCCTGACGGGGGGGCACCGGGGGAGGCTGGCGCAAAGGCCGGCGAACCCGGCGAGACCGACCTCAGGAACCTGCTCGATTCGCTGTCACCAAAGCTGATGGCCGGCGATTACGTGTTCTGCTCCATCCCGGCTTCGACGTATGGCGATTACGCGCAAACGGCTCCGATCGCCTCCTTTCAGGAGAAAGAAGGCCTCACCCTTGTCATGCGAAAAGAATCGGCTGATCTGCATGGCTTAGCCTATGGTCCCACTTACCGTTGTATAACCCTGGACGTGCACTCCAGCCTGGATGCTGTCGGGTTGACAGCCACTGTTTCTGCCCGGCTTTTGGAGAAGCAGATCAGTGCGAACATTATAGCCGCCTATTTCCACGACCATGTTTTTGTGCCTTCGAACCGGGCCGGCGAAGCCCTGGCAGTCCTTTCTGCGTTTCATCCGGCAGGAGTTGAGAGGACATGATGGAATTGTGTGCTGACCGGATAGAAGCAGTAACCGTTTTAGCGTGATAAGATGAACGAGCGAGACCGGGCCGAAATTCAGCAGATCTGCCTCAACAGACAAGCCGCCGGGTCAGTTTTTATTGATCCCGGGAGTATTGCGATGGCTCACTGGACCCTGTTCAAGTGCCAGTATGGCTGCCCGGCTTTCAACAAGAGCCTCTGTTGTCCG
>JAHEMX010000337.1 GCA_024643445.1 Desulfobulbaceae bacterium
TGTGCACGGCAATATCGGTTGTACCCGCGGCCAGCTGTTCCTCGAGTTCCTCGGTGAAGACACCCTTGCTGCCGATCTTGGCGATTGACCGGTCAAGGATCTTGTCTCCTTTGGTCTCCATTGAGACAATTCTGGTATCGATCCCGTTCCCGTTCAGCATCCGGGCCACGGTTTCGGTCTGCCACATGGCGAGTCTGCTCTTTCTTGTGCCTATCGTAATGGTCGTCATACGCTTCCTTATTAGCTATCCCGCCTGGTTCCGATGAAGAATTTTAGAGTGGACCATCCTACCACAAGCCATCGGGAATTGTAAGACCATCTCAGAATAGAAAGAGTCTGGTAATCCCGAAATTTCGTGAACATTATTCTGGAATAGATGCAACTACATGAAATTAAGATATTTAGAGCTTCCTCAAAAAGTTATCCGTTTCTTTCCAAGATCATATTGCTGTTCAGGAACTGGTTCAATACCTTTGGCAGTAATTCGGCAAAAAAAGACCGTATCAACCTCAACGGATACATTTTCAGTCTACCTGTAAGCTGAATACAGAAAAAACGACAAGACCTGAGAAAAACCATCAGGTTCATCACCAGGAAGATGCTGTTAATCCATGCCTCGGACGTTTTTTGTGTCTTGACCTGAATGTAGTTTCGTCCATAACCTTTTTCCCTTTGCCCAAACTTTCCTTCAACTGGAATACGGTTGGGGGCGTCCAGTCGTCTCTGCTGTTTTTCCTGCTTGAGTTGTGCGGCATTCTCGACTGCCTGTTTCCTGGGACGACCAAGAGCTTTGCCACCAAAACGAATATGGTGTTTTGTCATTTATATTCGGTTATCCCGGGTGCCGTAAATTCCGTCGGCAAGAACTACTTTCGGAAAGCAGTCAAACCTTTGTTTGTATCGTTTTATCTGGGCAAGCAGATCCGTGCTTTCATTAAAAGCATCCCAACCGAAATGGTCCACCAGGGCGATCCCATCAACCACGCTTACGCTCAACTTCGAACCAACCTTGCATCATTCTCAGGCAGTGGGGGGCGACATCTGTAGTTGAGAGGTGTCCCCATTTTTAGAGAAGGATCACCCGGTGTTAACCGGCCTGGTCCCCGAGACGATGTTTTTCTTGATGATCAGCCAGGTTGTGGTAATCTCTAAGTGACAGGATAGGGAAGCATATCACACCCATAAGCATCCGGTAGATCCTTAATCCGAGCTTGAATGAAGATGAGGACAGCATCCGCTTTTACGATCTCAGGCCACCTCTGGTTTTCTGAGGAGAAATATTTCTGGAAGGATGTTTCTGGTTAAACTGCTTTTGCAGAGAGGAGGTGGACGGATGTTCTTCAACATTTTTCTGGCTTGTACGGTAATGGTTGGGACCACCGTTATCCATGCGCTTGGTATGATGCTCGTATTCTGGTTTTTTTCCCTGCCACTTAGACATAGGGCCATTCCCAGAATCTTGCAGATCAGCAGTATCGTGCTGCTGATGTTTATCGTATCAGTTGTGGAGGTTATGCTATGGGCAATTGTCTACCTGTGGTTGAACACCATAGAGACGTTCGAGCGAGCACTCTATTTTTCCATGGTAACGTACACAACGCTGGGGTATGGGGATATCGTTCTCGAACAGAAGTATCATTTGCTCTCCTCGTTTGAAGCGGCAAATGGGATCATCATGTTCGGCTGGACTACCTCGATCGTCATAGCGAGCGTGCAGAAGCTCTACCTGCCTACCAAATAAAGGCCTGACAGTGTGGGTAGTCGGAGCTGGCTTGTCTGATCATCGGTTCAACCTGCTCATGCCGCTCACGAGCTGACCTTGGTTGGCCTCTAAACAATTACTCGGATTTGCTATGGAATTTTACATCAACCTTGCGATAATAGCCGTCTTCACCTTCCTCTACAGCATAGCAAGCGGCGGTTTTGCCCGCACGCCATTCAGCGGGGCCATCGTTTTCAGCCTGTTTGGCCTGCTTGTGGGTCCGCTCGGGCTCGATATCCTGTCCCTTGATATCAAGGGCGAGGGTATCCGGACGCTTGCCGAAATTACCCTTGCGCTCGTTCTGTTCAGCGATGCGGCAAACGCTGACCTGGCCATTCTCAGGAAAGGTTTTCGGATACCGCAGCGCCTGCTGCTCATCGGCCTCCCCTTGACAATATTGCTGGGGGTTTTATTGGGCAGGGCCGTTTTCAGCGATCTCAGCCTGCTTGAGATTATTGTTCTTGCCACCATTCTCGCACCGACAGATGCAGCTCTGGGAGCGGCGGTCGTTTCAGATCATACGGTGCCGGCTCAAGTCCGCGAGGGACTTAATATAGAGAGCGGCCTCAACGACGGTATCTGTGTACCGGTCCTGTTGACCTTTCTTGCTGTCACCGTTGGCTCGGCGGACAGTAACCAGCCGGTTGCACTTGCTTTAAGGCTGGTTCTTGAGCAGATCGGTATCGGTTTCGTGGTCGGGGCAGGCGTGACGCTTGCCGGCAGTTATCTGCTCAATCTCTGCGCTCGATTGCATTTAATCAACGAAATCTGGCAACAACTGCCGGTCATCGCACTCTCCCTGTCCTGCTTTGCCATTGCCCAGCTCTGCGGCGGCAGTGGTTTTATTGCTGCCTTCAGTGGCGGGCTGCTCTTTGGAGGATTGGCTAAAAAACACAAGGAACGCTACCTGGTGGCCTCGGAAGGCGCGGGAGATGCCTTGTCTCTGTTGACCTGGGTGATATTCGGGTCGGTTATCGTCAGCCATACGGTCACTGCTTTTTCCTGGCAGAATGTGATGTACGCCGTTCTCAGCCTGACGGTGGTAAGGATGCTCCCTGTTTTCATCTCTTTGGGGAATACCGGACTGCAGAACTCGGAGAAATTGTTTATTGGCTGGTTTGGGCCCCGAGGTCTGGCGACAGTCGTTTTCGGCATCATGGTGGCAGACTCGAACCTCCCCCATGGAGATACGATAATAATGACGGCAGTGTGCTGTATCGCACTCAGTGTTATTTTCCATGGCGTATCGGCAAAGCCGCTGATCACTCTGCTCACAAAAGAAGAAAAGCAGCAGATCCGCAATAACTGACGGGGGTAGTTCATGAAGAAAGTATACACTGTTTATGCCGGTCCCAGCGCCAGGTCCAAACCCTGCTTCGGGAAACCCGTGATTATCCTCGCCTGACAGTCATTATCCGAGGGGAACTGGCTGCCAATGAGGAGAGGGGACAACCATGCTTAAGAAAGATATAGCCCGCCTGGCTCTGGTCTGCTGTCTTCTGAGTTTGCTGGACGGGTGCAAGGCCTTACCAGAGAATGTTGAAAAAAAGGCTTCTTTTGCTTTGCGCGATACTGAATCCACCTATCTCGGCGAGGTCTTCGGCCCACAGCTGGCGGCTCGCGCCGATCAGTCGGGCGTCCTGCTTCTCAGTGACGGGCTCGATGCCTTTGTCGGCAGGGCTCTGCTGGCGGAGAAGGCGGAACGCAGCATCGATGTGCAGTATTACATGTTCCACCAGGACACCGTCGGTCAGCTGCTCATTCACAGCCTGATAAGAGCAGCTGACCGCGGGGTGCGGGTGCGGATGCTGATTGATGACATGTACGGTGCAGAGGCCGACGGTGTCTGGACGGCCCTCGACTCCCATCCCCATATGGAAGTCCGGCTGTTCAATCCTTTTATTCGCGGAAGTTCGAAGAATATGCAGTTCGTCACCCGGCTGTCCGATGTCAATTATCGCATGCACAGCAAATCGTTCACGGTTGATAACCAGGCGACCATCGTCGGCGGCCGAAATATCGGTGATGAATATTTCGACGCCGATAAAAACCTCGCTTTCGCCGACATTGATGTGTTGGCTGTCGGACCGGTGGTGCCGGAGGTTTCCAGGGCTTTTGATCAATACTGGAACAGTTCTCATGCCTATCCCGCCTCGATACTCACCGCACCTGCCGCACCTGAGGTGCTGCCCGCCCTAAAAGTGCAACTCGAAAACTTCCGCCAGCAGGGCGCGGCGAAACGCTATATTGCCGCCCTGACCGATTCGCATCTGGCTCGCAGTCTGCGCGCCGGAACGACAGAACTTTCCTGGGGCCAGGCACAGGTCATTCACGATTCATCTGAAAAGAAGGAACGCGGCGAGAACTGGCAGAAGGAACTGCTTATCTCCCAGCTCTGGCCTTACATGAAGACGACGACAGAGGAGTTGCTGATTATCTCGCCCTATTTCGTTCCCGGTGAAAAAGGTGCGGAGGCTTTGTGCAAGCTGAGTGAAAAAGGGGTCAAGGTGATCATTCTCACCAACTCACTGGCATCAAATGACGTTTCCGCGGTGCATGCCGGTTATTCGCGTTACCGCAAACAGCTGCTCAGGGCCGGCGTTATTCTTTATGAACTTGATGAGGAGATCAAAAAGGAGGTCAGAAAGCGGTTCACCTGGCTGCTGGGATTGAGTAAATCAAGCCTGCATGCCAAAACCATGGCTCTTGACCGGAAGGCCATGTTTGTCGGCTCAATGAACCTCGACCTGCGCTCACTGAATATCAATAACGAGATCGGCATTCTCTTCTTCAACGAGGACGTTGCCGGAAAAAGTGCCAGGATATTTATGGACAATATTGACAAAGTGGCCTTCCGTGTCGAGCTTGACGACAGCGGCTCTTTGCGCTGGAAAACAAACAGGGCCGGCAGGCAAATCGTCTTAGAGGATGAGCCGTATGCTGGCTTCTGGACCAAAATCTCGGTCTGGTTAATCCGCCAGCTGCCGGTGGAATCGTTTCTCTGATGAATAACCGGTATACATTTTGTCAGGGCAAGATTGGGTATCACGGGTTAAGGAAGAGCAATGAAGACAATTGAGCAGGTGCAAAAGC